>JACDCH010000342.1 GCA_013694495.1 Acidimicrobiia bacterium
CCGTCGAGGACGCGCAGTGAGCGCTCGACCTCGACGGTGAAGTCGACGTGGCCGGGCGTGTCGATGATGTTGACGCGGTGGTCGCGCCAGAACGTCGTCGTGGCGGCCGACGTGATCGTGATGCCGCGCTCCTGCTCCTGGATCATGTGATCCATGACCGCAGCGCCCTCGTGGACCTCGCCGATCTTGTAGGTCTTGCCGGTGTAGTAGAGGATCCGCTCGGTCGTCGTGGTCTTGCCGGCATCGATGTGCGCCATGATGCCGATGTTCCGGTAGCGCTCGAGGGGGACGTTCGTCGGGCCAGCCATCTCAGCTCACTTCGGTTCAGTACGGGGGGGTGGAAAGGGAAACGACCGGGCCCCACGGGCCCGGTCGCTCGGTTGTGCGAGGGGCCCGCTGGGCTACCAGCGGTAGTGGGCGAAGGCCTTGTTGGACTCCGCCATCTTGTGGACGTCTTCCCGGCGCTTCACCGAGGCGCCCAGGCCGTTGCCGGCATCGAGCAGCTCGTTCGCCAGCCGTTCGGCCATCGTCTTCTCCCGGCGCTGCCGGCTGTAGCCGACGACCCAGCGGATGGCGAGGGTGTTGGCCTGGCGGGGACGGACCTCGACGGGGACCTGGTACGTGGCGCCACCGACCCGACGGCTCTTCACCATCAGCTGGGGCTTCACGTTCTCGACGGCCCGCTTCAGGATGCCGAGGGGCTCGCTGCCGGACTTGGTCTCGCAGATCGTGAGCGCGTCGTAGACGATCCGCTCGGCGACGGTGCGCTTGCCCTCGAGGAGGATCTTGTTGACGAGCTGGGTGACGAGCACCGACCCGTAGATGGGGTCGGGCATGAGCTCGCGCCGCGGAGCAGGTCCCTTCCGGGGCATCAGGCGTCACCCTTCGTCTCGCCGCTACCGCTGAAACGATCGCCACTTCGTGGCCGCGGGACGGTGCTCATTGGTTCGCTCGCGAGCTCGCTCACGTTCAGCCGTCCTTCTTCGCGCCGTAACGGCTGCGGGCCTGCTTGCGGTCACGGACGCCGCTCGTGTCGAGCGTGCCGCGGATGATCTTGTAGCGGACGCCGGGAAGGTCCTTCACCCGGCCGCCGCGGACGAGCACGATGGAGTGCTCCTGGAGGTTGTGGCCCTCACCGGGGATGTAGGCCGTGACCTCGATGCCCGAGCTGAGTCGCACGCGGGCGACCTTGCGCAGCGCCGAGTTCGGCTTCTTGGGGGTGGTCGTGTAGACGCGGGTGCACACACCGCGGCGCTGGGGCGCCCCCTTGAGCGCGGGCGTCTTGCCCTTGGCGGGCTTGCTCTGACGACCCTTGCGGACCAGCTGCTGGATGGTGGGCACTCGTACCTCGCGTCGAACGAACAGGGGACTTGCCGGATGGCGCCGGCCGAGCGCGAAGGCGCTCAGGGCCGGTTCGTCAGGCTACGGGCGCGAGGTCGCCAACTGCAAACGACGCGGAGGTTGCGGGCCCGGCGACGACCCGCAACCGTCCGGCCTAACCCTCCTGCCAGCTGCCGTTGCCGTACAGGGTGAACTGCCAGTTGTCCTCGGCGCGGTCGACGGTTGTCGCCTCGGTGAGGTTGATCGTCAGCGGGAGGCACGAGTAGATCGCGCCGCCGCCCGCATCCTGGGTGTAGGGGCTGCCCGGGATGAACGTGATGTCGAGGTCGTGCGACCACGGCACCCACATCTCGGGAACGTCGATGTTGGTCACCCACGCGGTGATGCTGGGGATGAACGCACCGCCGCCGTTGAATCGCGACCCGTACGCCCACCTGATGTTGATCTTGCACTGCGAAACGTAGCCCTCACCCAGGAAGTCCCAGGATTGGACGTACCACTTCGTGAGGGTGTTCGTGCCCTGGGCCGGCGACGACATGGGGTCCATCGCCCGGGGCATCGCCGTGGCGACAACCTGGTTCGCGTCGGTCGACGTCCGGTTGTTCTCGAGGATCTTGACCGCGCCACCGATCGTGTTGACGACGAGCGTGGCGGCCTCGACGTAGCCGCTCATGCCTGCTGCTCTTCGTCGGGGATCGGCGGGATGTCGGTCTCGCCGCCCTCCTCGAGCTGCGCGGCGTGTTGCGCCGCCTCCTTCTTGGCAAGCTGGGAGACGTCGGCGTCTTCGGGAATCTGGGGTGGCATCTAATCCTCCTGGGTGAGTGCCCGCGCCGGGCACGCTACGGGACGAGATGCGCCCGGGCCAGGGGTAAACGGGACGGCACGGGGGCACGCCGGGCTGCCCTATCGGGCGTCGTCAGGAGACGGCGGCGAGCTCTCCGTCGCGCTTGCGTTCGGCGCGCTTGGCAACCCGACCGAGCCGCTCGATGTACTCCAGGACCGCCGCCCGCGCCTTGTCGGCGTCGTCGTCCAGGCCCTCGACCGACTCGATGCCCCAGTGGCGGATCACGACGGGCTGGAGGATCTGGTCGTGGTGGACGGTGAAGTCGTAGATCCCGGCCTTGGCGATGGCCCGGGCGTGCGTGGCGAAGTCGACGATCCCCGTGCCCGGCATCTCGAACTCGCGCACCTGGCGGTCGATGGCCTTGACGACGGCGGAGGGGTCGATCTCGATCGCCGCCGTCACCAGGTCGCGGTAGAAGAGGTAGTGCCGGTTCTCGTCGCTGGCGACACGCTTCATGACCTCGTAGCCGGCGGGCTCGTCCATGAGCTTGCCGGTGTTGTGGTGCGAGATGCGGGTGGCGAGCTCTTGGAGGGCGACGTAGGCGAGGCCGTCGCACACGCTCTCGGGCTCGGGCACCTGGCCGCACGACACCTGGGCCATGCGGGCCCGCTCGAGCGCGACCGGGTCGACGGCGCGGGTGACGGTGAGGTAGTCGCGGATGGCGATCGAGTGCCGCCCCTCCTCGGCCGTCCACCGGCGGTTCCACTCGCCCCACACGCCGTCGCGCCCGAAGAGGGCCTCGATCGTGCGGAAGTAGTACGGCAGGTTGTCCTCCGTGAGGAGGTTGACGAACAGCGCGCTGCGCACCTCGTCGGGAACGGAGATCGTCGAGTCGTCGGTCGACCACGACCGCTCCGAGTCGAAGTCCTTCCCGAGGCTCCACGGCACGACCTCGTGGGGGAACCACTCCTTCGCGGATGCGAGGTGGCGCTCCAGGAGGGTGGTCACCACTGGCTCGAGCTGAACCAGGAGATCGGTGTCGCAGTCGTCCATGGCGCCACCCTACCTACTGGTAGGTAGGTCCTAGACCTGCGGGCCGGGAAATGGGTCCCGGCGGATCACCGCCGGCCGGACGCGGCGGGTGCCGGGCTCGCGCCCGGCACCCGTCGATCGATCTGCGGTCCGGAGCCCGTGGGCCTCGGCCGGGTCAGCTCGCCTGCTCGCCGTCGGCGGGCGCCTCGCCGCCGAAGTCGGCCCGGCCCGCCAGCCAGTCGGCGATCTGCTGATCGTCGGCGTCGGACGAGTAGAAGCTCATCGGCTCGTACGACGGCGCCTCGGTGCGCACCGCCCGGTACTCCGGCATGCCCGTCCCGGCCGGGATGAGCTTGCCGATGATGATGTTCTCCTTGAGGCCGAGCAGGTCGTCGCTCTTGCCCTCGATGGCCGCCTCGGTGAGGACGCGGGTGGTCTCCTGGAAGGAGGCCGCCGACAGCCACGAGTCGGTGGCCAGCGAGGCCTTGGTGATGCCCATGAGCTCGGGCCGTCCCTCGGCGGGCACCTTGCCCTCCTCGCGGAGGACGCGGTTGGCGTCCTGGAAGCGCTTGGCGTCGGCCCGCTCGCCGGGGAGGAAGTGGCTCTCCCCCGACTCCGAGACGGCGATGCGCTTGGTCATCTGCCGGACGATGAGCTCGATGTGCTTGTCGTGGATCGACACGCCCTGGTCGCGGTACACCGACTGCACCTCGGCCACCAGATACGACTGCGTCTCGCGCACGCCCTTGATGTCGAGGAGCTCCTTCGGGTCCTTGGGGGTCTTGCCCTCCTCGCCCACGAGCACGTCGCCCGCGTTGACGTGGCCACCCTCCTGCACCGCGAGGCGGGCGGCGAGCGGAACGGCGTAGCTCTCCTCGTCGCCCTCGTCGGTGACGACGCGGACCGTGCGGCCCTTGCCCTCGTCCTCCTCGATGCGCACCACGCCCGAGCTGCGGGCGAGGATCGCCTTGCCCTTCGGGGTGCGGGCCTCGAAGAGCTCGACGACGCGGGGCAGACCGCCGGCGATGTCGGAGCCGGCGATGCCGCCGGTGTGGAACGTGCGCATGGTGAGCTGCGTGCCGGGCTCGCCGATGGACTGGGCGGCGATGACACCGACCGCCTCGCCGAGCTCGATGAGCTGGCCCGTGGCCAGGGAGCGGCCGTAGCACAGCTTGCACACGCCGAAGTCGGCCTGGCAGGTGAGCGGCGAGCGCACGCGGACCCGGGTGATGGTCGGGTCCTCACGGATCCGGTCCATCTGCTCCTCGACGACGATGGTGTTGGCCGGGATGACCGTGCCGTCGTCCAGCGTGACCTCGTCGAGCAGGGCCCGGCCGAAGATGCGCGTCTCGAGGTAGGTCCGCTCGAAGCGGTCCGGGGGGTTGGCCTCGGGCCGGGCCTTGGGGCCGACGTACTCGCCCGTAGCCGAGTAGTAGCCGTCGGGGCCGACCTTCTCGAGCCACAGGCCGCGGATGGGTGCGTCCTCGCGGTCGCAGTCGTCCTCGTTGATGATCAGCTCCTGGGCGACGTCGACGAGCCGGCGGGTGAGGTAGCCGGAGTCGGCGGTGCGCAGGGCGGTGTCGACGAGGCCCTTGCGGGCGCCAGGCGTGGCGATGAAGTACTCGAGCATCGCCAGGCCCTCGCGGAAGTTCGACTTGATCGGCCGGGGGATCATGTCGCCGCGGGGGTTGGCCACGAGGCCGCGCATGCCCGCGATCTGGCGGACCTGCATCATGTTCCCGCGGGCCCCGGAGCCGACCATCATGTCGATGGGGTTGAACTTGTCGACCTTGAGCAGCTTCTCCATCTCCTGGCGAACCTGCTCGGTGGCCTCGGTCCAGATCTCCACTTCCTTCTGGCGCCGCTCGCCGTCGGTGATGATGCCCCGACGGAAGTTCTCCTCCTGCTTCTCGGCCTGCTTCTCGGCCTTGGCCAGGATGTCGGCCTTGGCCGGCGGCGTGCGGACGTCGTCGATCGACACCGTGATGCCGGACTGCGCCGCGTAGCGGAAGCACAGGTCCTTGATGCGGTCGAGGCTGTCGCCCACGTCCGCCTTCGGGAACTCCGTCGCCAGGCGGTCGACGATCTGGCCCATGCTGGCCTTGCGGACCGGGTACGCCTTGTTCCGGGTGATGTTGCCCTCCTCGGTGTTCGAGAAGAAGCCCTTGGGCAGGGCCTCCTCGAACAGGAGGCGGCCGTAGGTGGTCTCGCGCCAGGAGGTGACGCCCTCGTCGTCGGATTCGCGCACCTTGACGAGCGAGTGCAGCGTGATCTCGCCCTCGATGTAGGCGCGCTCGGCCGCCACGACGTCGCGGTAGGTCTTGCCCTCGCCGACGGCGCCCGGCACCTCCTCGGTGAGGTAGAAGGCGCCGATGATCATGTCCTGGGTGGGCGTGACGAGCGGTCGACCGTGGGCGGGCGACAGCACGTTGTTGGCCGACAGCATGAGCACGCGGCTCTCGGCCTGGGCCTCGGCCGACAGCGGGAGGTGGACGGCCATCTGGTCGCCGTCGAAGTCGGCGTTGAACGCCGTGCACACGAGCGGGTGGATCTGGATGGCCTTGCCCTCGACGAGGACCGGCTCGAAGGCCTGGATGCCGAGGCGGTGCAGCGTAGGGGCCCGGTTCAGGAGCACCGGGTGCTCCTTGATGACCTCTTCGAGGACGTCCCACACCTGCGGGCGCCGGCGCTCGACCATGCGCTTGGCCGACTTGATGTTCTGGGCCAGCTCGGCGTCGACGAGCCGCTTCATGACGAACGGCTTGAACAGCTCGAGCGCCATCAGCTTCGGCAGGCCGCACTGGTGCAGCTTCAGGGTGGGGCCGACGACGATGACCGAACGGCCGGAGTAGTCGACCCGCTTGCCGAGCAGGTTCTGGCGGAACCGGCCCTGCTTGCCCTTGAGCATGTCGGACAGCGACTTGAGCGGGCGGTTGCCCGGGCCCGTGACGGGCCGGCCGCGGCGGCCGTTGTCGAACAGCGCGTCGACGGCCTCCTGGAGCATCCGCTTCTCGTTGTTCACGATGATCTCGGGGGCCCCGAGGTCGAGCAGGCGCTTCAGGCGGTTGTTGCGGTTGATGACCCGGCGGTACAGGTCGTTGAGGTCGGACGTGGCGAAGCGGCCACCGTCGAGCTGGACCATCGGGCGCAGCTCCGGCGGGATCACCGGCACGACGTCGAGGATCATGGCCTTGGGGTCGTTCATGCGCCGGCCGTGGTCGTTGCGCCGGTTGAAGGCGGTCACGATCTTGAGGCGCTTGATGGCCTTCTGCTTGCGCTGGGCCGACAGGGGGCGCTGGCCCTCCTGCGGGTCGATAGCGGCCCGGAGCTTGACCTCTTCCTGGTCGAGGTCGATCCGGTCGAGCAGCGACTTGATGGCGTCGGCGCCCATGCCGCCCTCGAAGTACTCGCCGTAGCGCTCGCGCAGCTCGCGCCACAGCATCTCGTCTTCGATGATCTTGCGGGCGAACAGGTCGCGGAACTCGTCGAACGTGCGCTTCAGCAGGTCGAGCTCGGCGTCGTACTCCTCGCGGATGGCCGTGAGGTCCTTGTCGGCCGCCTTCTGGCGGGCCCGGAGGTCGGACTCCTTGGCGCCCTGACCCTCGAGCTCGGCCAGCTCGCCCTCGAGGAGCTCGTGGCGTCGGGCCAGCGCGTTCTCGCGGTCCTTCTCGATCGCGTCGCGCTCGCCGAGCAGCTCGGCCTCGAGGTTCGGGAGGTCCTCGTGGCGCTTGTCCTCGTCGACCCAGGTGACCAGGTTGGCGGCGAAGTAGATGACCTTCTCGAGCTGCTTGGCCTTGAGCTCCTCACGGACCTCGGTGCCCATCAGCAGGTAGGCCAGCCACGACCGCGTGCCGCGGAGGTACCAGATGTGCACGACCGGGGCGGCCAGCTCGATGTGGCCCATGCGCTCGCGCCGGACCTTGGAGCGGGTGACCTCGACGCCGCAGCGCTCGCAGATGATGCCCTTGAAGCGCACCCGCTTGTACTTGCCGCAGTAGCACTCCCAGTCCTTGGTCGGACCGAAGATCTTCTCGCAGAAGAGCCCGTCCTTCTCCGGCTTCAGGGTGCGGTAGTTGATGGTCTCGGGCTTCTTGACCTCACCGTTGGACCACGTGCGGATGGCGTCGGCCGTGGCCAGCCCGATCCGCAGTTGGCTGAAGTTGTTGACGTCCAGCATCAGTAGCCAGTCCTCTCGCGACGACGCTCGTCTTCCTCATCGGAGCCCCGCTCCGGCCTGCTGATGTCGATGCCGAGCTCCTCGGCAGCGCGGAACACGTCCTCGTCGAGCTCGCGCATCTCGATGTGCGCGCCCTCCGTGGACAGGACCTCGACGTTCAGGCACAACGCCTGCATCTCCTTGATGAGCACCTTGAAGCTCTCGGGGATGCCGGGCTCGGGGATGTTCTCGCCCTTGACGATCGCCTCGTAGACCTTGACCCGGCCGAGGACGTCGTCGGACTTGATGGTCAGCAGCTCCTGCAGGCAGTAGGCAGAGCCGTAGGCCTCGAGGGCCCACACCTCCATCTCGCCGAAGCGCTGGCCGCCGAACTGGGCCTTGCCGCCCAGCGGCTGCTGCGTGATCATCGAGTACGGGCCGGTCGACCGGGCGTGGATCTTGTCGTCGACCAGGTGGTGCAGCTTCAGGATGTACATGAAGCCGACGGTGATCTTGCGGTCGTAGCGCTCGCCGGTGCGGCCGTTGCGCAGCCACACCTTGCCGTCGCGACCGATGAGGCGCCCGCCGTCGCCGTAGGAGGGGTCGGTGGACTCGGGGTTCAGGTTGTCGAAGATCTGCTGGATCGTCGGGTGCTTGCCGGCCTGGCCCTCCTCGTCCCAGTGGGCGCCGTCGAACACGGGCGTGGCGATGAACGTCGCCGGCTCGGTCTTCGGGCGGGTCTTGGTCTCGGTGCCGCGGATCGGATCGGCGCCGACGCGACCGGAACGCGGCGTGTCGGCCGTCCAGCCCCAGCGGGCGCCGTAGCCGAGGTGGGCCTCGAGCACCTGGCCGACGTTCATCCGGCTCGGCACGCCGAGCGGGTTGAGGATCACGTCGACGGGGGTGCCGTCCTCGAGGTACGGCATGTCCTCGACCGGGAGCACCTTGGAGATGACGCCCTTGTTGCCGTGGCGGCCGGCGAGCTTGTCCCCGGGGGAGATCTTGCGCTTCTGGGCGACGTAGACCTTGACCAGCTCGTTGACGCCGGGGGGCAGCTCGTGGCCGTCCTCCCGCCGCTGCACGCGCACGTCGATGACCTTGCCGTTCTCGCCGTGCGGGACCTTGAGCGAGGTGTCGCGCACCTCGCGGGCCTTCTCGCCGAAGATGGCCCGGAGGAGCCGCTCCTCAGGGGTGAGCTCGGTCTCGCCCTTGGGCGTGACCTTGCCGACGAGCACGTCCCCCGGGCCGACCTCGGCGCCGATGCGGATGATGCCCCGCTCGTCGAGGTCCTTGAGGATCTCCTCGGAGAGGTTCGGGATGTCCCGGGTGATCTCCTCGGGGCCGAGCTTCGTGTCGCGGGCGTCGATCTCGTGCTCGTGGATGTGGATCGACGTCAGGACGTCGTCGCGGACCACGCGCTCGCTGAGGATGATGGCGTCCTCGAAGTTGTAGCCCTCCCACGGCATGAAGGCGACGAGCAGGTTCTTGCCCAGCGCCAGCTCGCCCATGTCGGTGGACGGGCCGTCGGCGAGGACGTCGCCCTTCTTCACCTTGTCGCCCGCGTGCACCAGCGGCTTCTGGTTGATGCACGTGTCCTGGTTGGACCGCTCGAACTTCATGAGGCGGTGCACACGGCGGCGGCCGCCGTAGTCGGCGACGATGTTCGTGCCGTCGACCTCGGTGATGACGCCGTCGTCCTCGGCCAGCACCATGTCGGCCGCGTCGCGGGCGGCGCGGAGCTCGATGCCGGTGCCGATGTACGGCGCCTCGGCCCGAACCAGCGGCACGGCCTGCTTCTGCATGTTGGCGCCCATGAGCGCCCGGTTGGCGTCGTCGTGCTCGAGGAACGGGATGAGCGCGGTGGCGACCGAGACGATCTGCTTCGGCGAGATGTCCATCAGCTGGACCTCGGTGGGCGGCACCGAGCTGATCTCGGTGGTCGCGGCGAAGTAGACGTCGCGCTCCAGCTGCAGGCGCAGATCCTGCAGCGATGTGGCCTGCGGCGACTGGCGGCAGAGCACCCGCTCCTCGAGGAGCGTGCCGTCGTCGCTGACCGGGGTGTTGGCCTGGGCGACGACGAAGAGCTCCTCCTCGTCGGCGGCCAGCCACTTGATCTCGTTGCCGACCTTGCCGTCGTGCACCTCGCGGTACGGCGACTCGATGAAGCCGAACGGGTTGACCCGGGCGAACGTGGCCAGGGCGCCGATCAGGCCGATGTTCGGGCCCTCCGGCGTCTCGATCGGGCACATGCGGCCGTAGTGCGAGAAGTGGACGTCGCGGACGTCGAAGCCGGCCCGCTCACGGGACAGGCCACCCGGGCCGAGGGCGGACAGGCGCCGGCGGTGCGTGAGGCCCGACAGCGGGTTGACCTGGTCCATGAACTGGGAGAGCTGGCTGGTGCCGAAGAACTCCTTGATGGCGGCGACGACCGGCCGGATGTTGATGAGCGTCTGGGGCGTGATCGCCTCGACGTCCTGGGTGGTCATGCGCTCGCGCACCACCCGCTCCATGCGGGAGAGGCCGATGCGGACCTGGTTCTGGATCAGCTCGCCGACCGAGCGGATGCGGCGGTTGGCGAAGTGGTCCTGGTCGTCGAGGCGGTAGCCGGGTGTGCCCTGGGCCAGGTGCAGGAGGTACGTGCAGGCGGCCAGCACCTCGCAGCGGGTGAGGGTCTCCTTGTCCTGGTCGGGCCGGTCGAGGAACGGCTCGCCGTCGGCGTTGGCGCCCTGCAGCATCGGGAACATCTCGGCCAGGCGGTCGAGCTCGGCCCCGAGCTTGCGGTTGAGCTTGTAGCGGCCGACCCGGGACAGGTCGTAGCGGCGGTTCTCGAAGAAGGCGTTGCGGAAGTACGACCGGGCGGACTCCACCGACGGCGGCTCGCCGGGGCGGGCGCGCTTGTAGATCTCGACGAGCGCCTCCTCCTGGGTGGGGGCGAGGTCGCGGTCCTTCTCCCACTGGCCCTCGAGGAACGAGAACTGGCGGACGAACGCCTCGATGAACCCCGGGCAGTGGTCGTCGCCGTAGCCGAGGGCCCGCATGAGGACGAACAGCGACAGGCGGCGCTTGCGGGCCACCCGCGTGCCGGCGGTCGGGTCCTTGCCGGGCTTCTGCTCGACGTCGAACTCGATCCACTCACCGCGGTACGGGTGGATCGTGCCGGTGACGAGCTGGTGCTTCGAGAGGTTGCGGAGGCGGTAGCGCTCACCGGGCTGGAAGATGACGCCGGGGGAACGCACCAGCTGGGACACCACGACCCGCTCGGTGCCGTTGATGATGAAGGTGCCCTTCTGCGTCATCATCGGGAAGTCCCCCATGAAGACGGTCTGCTCCTTGATCTCACCGGTGTTCTGGTTCATGAACCGGGCGCGCACAAAG
The DNA here is from genome assembly GCA_013694495.1 of Acidimicrobiia bacterium. Taxonomy (GTDB): domain Bacteria; phylum Actinomycetota; class Acidimicrobiia; order Acidimicrobiales; family JACDCH01; genus JACDCH01. The sequence goes on from JACDCH010000342.1 coordinate 10,689, forward strand.
ATCGGCGCGCTGTAGGTCATGTCCTTCTCCTTGCACTCCTCCACCGTGAACTTCGGCGGCGGGCGCAGGTCTTCGTCCTGGGGGTCGAACTCCAGCTCCAGCATCAAGGTCTCGGTGAAGTCCTTGATGGGGCTGATGTCGCGGAACGTCTCCGCCAATCCCTCCTCCAGGAACCAGCGGAACGACTCCCGCTGGACGGCGATCAGATCCGGAAGAGGCAAGGCCTCCTCCAGGTTGGCGAACGAGTACCGGTCACGAGCGATGGCGCGAGACGGCAAGGGTCAACTCCCCGAGGTAGGTACGCGCTGAGGCCACCGCGAGAAAACGGGGGGCAGAGCGCGGAAGGGCACGGCGAAGAGCGAGCTTACCGAGCGAGCGCGACCAGCATCAACCCGCAAACCCCGCGGGGAGCCGTCGAAGGCTGGGGGAAGGGTAAACGCGACGGCCCGTGTGGTCAAGCATCTGGGGCGTTTGCCCAGCTGAAGGGTGGCCCCGAAGCCGACGGGCGCCCGGGCGCGGAGCGGCCCCGGCCGGAGCCGGGGCCGCTCGATGCTCGCTGCAGGCGAGTGGTGCGGGGGCGGGCGCCCCCCCGTGCGCTACTTGAGCTCGACGGTGGCGCCGGCACCCTCGAGGGCGGCCTTGGCCTTCTCGGCGTCGTCCTTCGAGGCCTTCTCGAGTACGGCCTTGGGGGCGGCGTCGACGAGGTCCTTGGCCTCCTTGAGGCCCAGGCCGGAGACGACCTGGCGGACGACCTTGATCACCTCGATCTTCTTGTCGCCGGCGGCGGTGAGGATGACGTCGAACTCGTCCTTCTCCTCCTCGGCCTCGGCCGGGGCGGCGGCGGCGCCCCCACCGGCGGCGGCCACGGCCACCGGGGCGGCGGCAGTCACGCCGAACTTCTCCTCGAAGTCCTTCAGGAGCTCGGAAAGCTCGAGGACGCTCATGCTGGCAATGGCGTCGAGGATCTCGTCCTTGGTGGACACGGGCATCTCAGGTCTCCTCTGCAGGGGTCTCGGTGGCCGCGTCGGCCGCCGGGGATTCGTCTTCGGTGGTGGTCTCGGCCTCGGCGGCGGGCGCCGGGGCGGGGGTCTCGTCGGCGGGCGCCGCGTCGGCCACGGGGGCGTCGGCGGGCTCGGGTGT
>JACDCH010000110.1 GCA_013694495.1 Acidimicrobiia bacterium
CGTTGAGGGGGGCCGCGGTGCGGGCGTTCGCGTCGTCGGCCACCGCCTGCACGGTGGCGTCGTCGACGCTCGGCGGGATCACCTCGGGCGTGGCCCGCACGACGATCGGGTCGGCACCGCCGAGGGCGGCGCCGGGGAGCTGGTCGGCCACGTCATCGCGGTCGATGCCGGAGCCGGGGATGCCCGCGACCAGCACGACCGTGCCGTCCTCGGCGAGCTGGATCGTCGGCTCGATGGGGTCCTGGCGGGCATCGGCCTGGAGGGCGACCATCGTCGTCGCGGTGGCGTCGCGGTCGACGGTGAGCACCGGCTCCACCTGGTGGGGAGAGAGCAGCGACAACAGCCAGGACACGGGGCGGACCAGGGTGAAGCCGCGACCGGTCTCCCGGGCCCGGGAGGCGGTGGCCTCGATGTCGACGCCGAGCCCGAGCTCGCCCGCAGTGGTGGTGTAGGTGCCGGTGGGCGTGACGACCTCCACCGACCGCGCCGCCAGGTCGGTGGCGTAGCGCTCGAGGGCGGCCTGCAGGCCGGGGTCGTCGGTGCGGCCGACGTCGACGCCGTCGACCTCGACGTTGCGCACGACGGCACCGCCGGTGGCGGTGTCGATCCCCCAGGCGCCGACGAGCGCAACGACGACGAGGAGGGGCGCGCCGATGGTGAGCAGGAGGCGGCGCGTGCGGGGGGAGCGGGCGTGCCGGGGCAAGGGCGATGAGTCTCGCACGCCGTCCTCTACGTCCGACGGCACCCTCTGCGTTCCGACGTGCTAGATCGACGGGCCATGGCGAAGCTGTGCGAGGGACGGATCTGCATCGTGACGGGCGCCGGCAACGGCATCGGGCGGGAGCACTCGATGCTCCTCGCCGCCCACGGGGCGAAGGTCGTCGTGAACGACCTCGGCGGCTCGATGGACGGCACCGGTGCCTCCACGGGCCCGGCCCAGGCGGTGGTCGACGAGATCGAGGCGGCCGGGGGCGAGGCCGTGGCCAACACCGAAGACATCTCGTCGTGGGCCGGTGCCGAGGCCCTGGTCAACCAGGCCGTCGAGACCTACGGCGGCCTCGACGTCGTGATCAACAACGCCGGCATCCTGCGCGACCGCATGCTCGCCAACATGAGCGAGGAGGAGTGGGACGCGGTGATCAAGGTGCACCTCAAGGGCACGTTCGCGCCGGCCCGCCACGCCGCCGCCTACTGGCGCGACCGGTCCAAGGCCGGCGAGGAGGTCGACGCCCGCCTCATCAACACGACGTCGGTGTCGGGCATCTACGGCAACCCCGGCCAGACCAACTACGGCGCGGCCAAGATGGGCATCGCCGCCTTCACGATCATCGCCGCCCAAGAGCTGCAGCGCTACGGCGTCACCGTGAACGCCATAGCGCCCGGCGCCCTCACGCGCATGACCGAGGGCCTCGGCGGCTTCAAGCAGCCGACCCCGGAGCAGCAGGAGGAGATGCGCCAGAAGATGGGGCCCCAGTGGATCGCCCCCATCGCGGTGTGGCTTGCGTCGAAGGAGTCGCGCGAGGTCACCGGCCGTGTGTTCGAGGCGTCCGGCAGCGTGCTGGCCGTGGCCGAGAGCTGGCACCGTGGCCCCACGGCCGAGCCGGTGCTCGACCCCGAGGCGATCGGCCCGATCGCCATGGAGCTCGTGGCCAAGGCCCGCCCGAACGCTGACATGAGTGGTAAGGACAAGCAGCCCCGCCTCTGAGATGAAGGGTTCCCGACCGCGCCGGGCGAAGCCCGCCTCGACGGCGACCGTGAGATCGACGTCGGCACCGCGCTGCAGTCCGGCGTGGAGTCGTGCGTCCCGTCGGACGCCGTACTACTCGGCGTGTACGACCCCGTACGCCGGCGTCGGGGTCGGCCTCGACGGACGGCTGTGGCGCATCGATTTCGTGCACACGCAGCAGCGCTGCCAGGACAGGGGGACGTGGTCCGTGGCGTCGCTCGACGGCTCGGGCGACTCGCTCCACGGCTCGATCCGGTGGGTCGGCGCCGCCGTCACGGGGTCGACGGGGCCGGAGGTGGCGGGTGGCACCGGGCAGTACGCGGGCGCCGTCACCGCTCCGGGGGCCCCGATGGGGCAGCCCCTTCGGCTTCGTCAACGTGCCGACGATCGGGTTCGGGCTCGGCTGCACCGGCGGCGTCGCCGTCGACGCCCTGTACGGCGGCTCGTTGGTCTTCGACGTCGTTCTGCCCTGATTCCTCAGAACAGCGTGAGCGACGGCTCCCGCAGCCCTCGCAGCTCGTCGTAGTCGACGGTCACACAGGCGATCCCTCGGCTCTCCGCCAGCACCACTGCCTGCGGGGCGACGGACGTCGCGACGAGCATGCCCCGGCACGGGCGCGTCAGGGGATCGCGGTTGATGCGCTCGAGGTAGCGGCTCAGCTGCTCGACCGCGTCGATGCCGGCCTTGCGCTTGACCTCGATGGCGACCCAGCGGGAGGTGGCGGCACGTTCTCGACTCGCTCTGTCGACCTCCCCCCGGCGCTCGATCTCGATGACGACGGCCCGGCCGTCGGCGTCGCGGCACAGGAGGTCGACGGGCCCGATGTCGGTCGGGTGCTCGCGCCGCACGAGGACGAGCCCGTCCAGGATCCGGGTGGGATCGGCGGCCAGGAGCTCCTGCAGGTGGGCCTCGACGCCGTCCTTGGCGAGACCGGGGTCGACGCCGATGTCGTGGCTCACGTCGGAGAGCACCTCGTCGACGGTGATCGTGAGCTGCTCGCCGTTCGGGTTGCGGATCACCCAGCGCCCGGGCTCCTCCCGCAGCGTGTTCGGCGCGGTCATCCACATCTGGGGCTTGTACGCGCCGCCGTCGGCGTGGACCGCGACGCAGCCGTCGGCCTTCACCATGAGAAGGCGGGTGGCGAGCGGCAGGTGGGCGGTGAGCCGGCCCTCGTAGTCGACCGAGCACCGGGCGATCACGAGACGCACGACGGCGAAGGTAGCGGCGCCCCTAGCGCCGGCCGCGCTTGGAGGCGCCCGACGACCGCTTCGACATCGACGAGCCGACCGACTTCTTCGAGCCGCCCCCGGAGCGCCGGCTGCTCCCGCTGGACCGCCGGCTCGAAAACGACGAGCGGCCGCCGCCGCCGTCGCCGAACGACCGCCGGCCCGATGACCGCCACCGGCTCCGGCCGGCGCTGCTGCCGTCCGCGGCGTAGCGGGGGCCGCCTCGGCCCCGGCCGAGGAAGGCGACGACGATCACGACGAGGACGGCGATGATGATCAGAGCGGTCATGCGTTCACCTCGGGATGGGGAAGATCTCGGACATCTGGCCCTCGCGGGCCCGGGTCACGGCGGCGGCGCGCTCGTCGTCGGTCATCGGGCCGGCCGCTTCGCAGGCGTCGAGGGCGCCGGGCAGGAGGCCGAGGTCGCCGGGCGTGC
>JACDCH010000373.1 GCA_013694495.1 Acidimicrobiia bacterium
GGGGTGCCCTACGCGCGAGCGGTGGCCCGGGGCCGGCCCTACGTCGGGGCCCGAGGGGCGTGGCGCTGCGGGGTGGACGCCACGTGGAGCTCGCTCAACACCTGGGCCGGCGCCCTCTACTACGCGGCCCACCGGCTGACCGGCAACCAGCCCGACTTCGCCAAGACCGTGGGGCGGGGCTCGGTCTGGCTGACGCGTGGGGTCGTGCCGAAGTACGCCACCACGATCGGCCCGGTGAAGGCGGGCAGCAGCGACCGGGTGGACCGCCACGAGGAGATCCATGTGTTCCAGGCCCGGCTGTTCGGTCCGCTCTACCTCCCGAGCGTGGCCCTCAACTACGTCGTGGCCACCGTCCTCCCGTACTGGCTCCTGTTCCGGGGCCGGTCGCGTCGGCCGATCACGGGCGTCGCCTCGTACTTCGAGGACGGCGTCTACCCGAACGTGTGGAACGAGCTCTGGGCCTACCGGGCCACGGCCCGCAAGCGTGCGCCCGGACCGTGATCGGTCAGGGCCCGCCGGCCCGCCACGCCTCGTTGGCCTCGGTGAAGCGGCCCAGGGCCTCGTCTATGTCGTAGGGGCGTTCCTCCTCGACGCCCGGTCCCCACTGGCTCCGGGGTTGGGCGACGAAGTCGCCGCCGTACACGTGGATGGCGCCGGTGAGGCCGTCGCGCGGGTTGTGCACGCGGTGAATCGTGTCGTCGCCGAGGACCACGGTGTCGCCCGTGGCGAGCTCCTTGCCGCCCGATGCCGTCAGCGTGCGGGCCCCGGCGCCGGCCCGCCGGTAGAAGGTGTTGTCCTCCTGCCCGGCGTAGATGCCGATGGCGGCCCACATCCGGTGGTCGTGCGGGAAGATCTCCATCCTCGGGGCCCACACCACGTGCAGGACGGTGAGGTCGGGAGCGTGATGGAGGAGCGTGAAGCCGGCTGCCGTCGGCGCCATGGCATCGGCGACCGCGGCCGCCGCGTCGGCGGTGCCGAGGGCCCGGTCGAGCACCTCGCGGGTCGCCCGCCGCGGCTCGGTTTCGTCGCGCGCCTCCTGGCACCGGCTGAGGAAGTCGTCGAGGTCGAACACCCCTCGATTCTCGCTGATCGCGCCGCCGGCGGTCAGAGGTAGCCGAGGGTGGTGGCTTCGCGGGTGAGGTCGTCGCGGAAGGCGGGGTGGGCGATGGCGATGAGCGCCGCGGCCCGTCGGGAGATCGAGCGGCCCCGCATCTCGGCGACACCGAACTCAGTGACGACGTGGTCGACGGTGTTCTTCAACGTGGTGACCATGCTGCCGGGGGTGAGAGTCGCTCGGATGCGGGAGAGCGAGCCCCCCGCCGCGGTGGTCGGGAGCACGACGAACGCCATGCCGTGGGGCGAGTACATCGCGCCGCGGGCGAAGTCGGCCTGGCCGCCCGACGACGACCAGTAGCGGCCGGCGACGGTCTCGGACGCGCACTGGCCGACGAGGTCGACCTCGGTGGTGGCGTTGATGGACACGAAGCAGTCCTCCCGGGCGATGACCCGCGGGTCGTTCACGAAGTCGACGGGGAGGAACTCGACCGCGGGGTTCTCGTGGAGGAAAGTCGTAGAGGCGCCGGGTGCCGAGGGCGAACGTGGTCACGACCTTGCCCGGGGCGAGCCGCTTGCGCGTGCCGGTGACCACGCCCCCCTCGACGAGGTCGATGAGCGCGTCGGACAGCAGCTCGGTGTGCACGCCGAGGTCGGTGTGGCCGGCCAGGCCGCTGAGCAGCGCGTTCGGGATCGAGCCGATGCCCGACTGGATCGTGGCGCCGTCGGGGATGCGGGCCGCGATGAACCTGGCGATCTGCTCGTCGACGGGGCTCGGCTCGGCCGGTGGCACCTCGACGAGGGGGCGGTCGACCTCGACCCAGCCGCTCACCTGGCTCACGTGGAGCTGGTTGCGGCCGAAGGTGCGGGGCATCTGCTGGTTGGCCTCGAGGAAGAACGGCGCCCGCCCGATGAGCGACGACACGTAGTCGCAGCTGGTGCCGAGCGAGAAGTACCCGTGCCGGTCCATCGGCGCCGCCGCGGCCAACACCATCGAGCACCGGGTGGTCTCCTGCAGCAGGCGGGGCACCTCGCTGAAGTGGTTCGGCACGAGCTCGCACCCGCGCTCGTGGAACGCAGGACGGGTGACCGCCGACAGGAAGTAGGACACGTGCAGCAGGTGGTCGCGGAGGCGGCCGTGGAGGTAGGGCCGGTCGTGGAGCGCGTGCATCTGGTGCACGCGGACGCCGGTCCACCGCTCGGCGTTCGCCTCGATGGCATCGAGCACGCTGACCGGCTCGCCGTTGGCGATCGGCACGATCAGATCGTCGCCGTCGTGGATGAACGCCAGCACGTCCTCGGCCCGGCCGGGTCCGGTGAGCGTCGCCACGGCGTCGAGCATCGCGCCCGGCGCCGCGATGAGTTTCCCCGAGCGGCCCGGTCGAAGGAGCATGACCGCCCACCTGGCCGGGCTCCCGCTCGAGGAAGCGCTGGTCCCGCTCGTGTCCGTCGGCGGCTCGCTGCTCCTCGCGGCCAGGGCGGCGC
>JACDCH010000389.1 GCA_013694495.1 Acidimicrobiia bacterium
GCGCCGCGGTGCCCTCCCGCCCGACGAGCGACCGACCCGGCGCCGATCGTCCGGGGGTGGCGGCCCCGCCGCCCCCTCGACCGGTTCGGGAGCGCCCTGTTCGGGAGGACGCCGAGCCCGTCGCCCCGCCCGCCACCGTCGGCGCCCTCGTCCAGGCCAAGCGCGGCACCCGCGGCGCTCCCCCGCCGCCCGAGGACCCTCCGTCCTGACCACCCGCCAACCGCGTCGCGACGCGCCTGTCGACCGCCGGAGGCGCTGGGGGTCTGGGGACGGAGCCCCCAGGCATCGGCCGCAGGGCGACGAAGTCGGCCGAGGACCGCAACGACCGAGCGGAGCGAGGGCTTCAAGACTCGCCGGAACGGAGCGAAGCGAGTGACGGCGAAGAGCTCAGTCGACGCCCCACCGGTGCGAGGTCGTGACGAGCCGGGTGAGGTCGGCCGGCGGCATCGGCCGGGCGAGGTGGTACCCCTGGGCCCGGAGGCAGTGCAGCCCCTTGACGATGGCCATCTGCTCCCGGGTCTCGACCCCTTCGGCGGTCACCTCGAGCGCCAGGGCGTCGGCCATGGCGACGATGGCGGCCACGAGGGCGGAGTCGTGGGGATCGGTGCCGAGGCCGTCCACAAGGGCGCGGTCCACCTTGATGGAGTCGACCGGGAACCGCTTGAGGTAGCTGAGCGAGGAGTAGCCGGTTCCGAAGTCGTCGATCGAGAGGCGGACGCCTCGGCGCTCACCATGGCGCCGGTCACGAGGTTCACGACGGGCTGGTAGTAGACGGTGAATTCCTCACGGTCGAGCGCTCGCCGCAGCTCGGATTCGGTGGCGGCGCGTCCTTCGGTACGCATTCGCAGGGAGTGGTCGAACAGCTCGCTGCGGTCCCGACCGCGCTCCTTGGCGCGGGAGACGGCTGCGTCGGAGTCCCGGAGCAAGCTCTCGGGCGTCGCGTGGTCGTCGGCCAACACGATGCCGATGCTGACGGTGCCGTTCACCGCCTTCTCCGCGATCATGCAGGGCGCCCGTACGGCCTTGAGGATCCGCTCGGCGATGCGGTCGATCTCCCGGGAGCCGACGCCGTCACAGACCACGACGAACTCGTCCCCGCCGAACCGTGCCGCGGTGTCGCCGGGCCGGACCGCCTCGGCGATCTGGTCCGCCGTGTGGCGGAGGAGCGCGTCACCGGCGGCGTGCCCGAGCGAGTCGTTGACGGCCTTGAAGTGGTCGACGTCGATGAACAGCACCCCCAGCTGCGTGCCGCGCCGGCGCGAACCGGCCAGTCCCTGGACGAGGCGGTCGCTCAGCAGGGTCCGGTTCGGGAGGCCGGTGAGGGTGTCGTGGACCGCCTGGTGGGCGAGGTCCCCCTCCTCCGCTTGCGCGCCGTGATGTCCTGGAGCTGGCCGAAGATGTACAGCGGTTCCCCGTCCTCGTCGCGCACCAGGCTCACGTGCGTCGACGCCCACACGACCGTGCCGTCCGGCCAGACGAAGCGACGCTCGTCCTCGTAGGTGTCGTGACCGGCGGCGAGTCGCGCCAGCACCGCGTCGGCCAGCGACACGTCGTCGGGATGCGAGTACTCGGTCCAGCGGCGCCCGACCAGGAGGTCTGCCGGCCGCCCGAGGAGGGCGCACACCGCCGGGTTCACCCGCAGCGGGATCCCATCGAGGCCGACGATCACGGTCCCGATCGCGGCCTGCTCGAACCCGAACTCGAACCGGGTCTCGGCGGCCCGCCGCACGGCGTCGGCTGCGGACCGCTCGGTGTCGTCGATCATCGTGCCCGCCACCAGGACGACGGTGCCGCTGTCGTCGACCTCCGGCTCCACCCGGGCGCGCACGGTTCGGACCTCGGCGTCCGGGCGGACGATGCGGAACTCGTGGTCGAAGGCGCGGCCCCGTTGCAGCGCGTCGACCCACACCTGGCCGGCCACCCGCCGGTCGTCGGGGTGCACCGCGGCGTTGAAGCGACTGATGCTCGGCGGCACGGAAGGGTCGATCCCCAGGATGCGGAAGTACTCCTCCGACCAGGACAGGCGCCCGGTCACGAGATCGAACTCGAAGCTGCCGAGGTGGGCGGTGCGCTGTGCCTCCGCCAGCCGGTACTCGGACTTCAGCGCCCGCAGGGCGGCGAGCCGGGCGGTGATGTCGATCGAGGCCCCGATCACCGCGGTGATCCGCCCGTCCGGACCGAAGATCGGCGAGAAGGTGACGAAGACCGAGACGCTGGAGCCGTCGCGCCGCGCGACCTCGCAGTCGCCGGACCAGGTCCCGCCCCGGCCCATCACGTCGAGCGTCTCCTTGGCGTGGCGGGGCACGGCCTCGCCGTCGGCGAGCAGGGGGGCGCGCTTCCCGACTGCTTCCTCGGCCGACCACCCGTACAGCTCCTCGGCGGCCCGGTTCCAGTACAGGACGATCCGATCGAGGTCCACCGCGATCACGGCCTGACCGACGGCCCCCAGGAGCTCCGACTGGAACCGCACCGTTGCTTCGAGCTGCTTGGCGGCGTCCACGTCGATCATCGTGCCGACCCCACCTGATCACCGCGCCGCGCTTGTCGACGATCGGCTGGCCCCGGACCGTGTGCCAGAGGTAGACGCCGTCGAACCGTCGGACCCGGCAGTCGACGTTCAGCGGGGTCTCGGAGTGCGTCGCGTGCTGCCACGCGAGCAGCGTCCGGTGGCCGTCGTCGGGGTGTAGGAGCGCAGCCCACCCCGAGCCGTAGGTCTCCTCGGCCAGGCACCCCGCGTAGTCAGCTCCCCGCTGGTTGAGGTAGTCGAACGCGCCGTCCGGGTGGGCCATCCACACGATGTGCGGGATGGACTCCCTCAGCAGTGGGAGATCGACGGTGCCGGGCGAGACGCGCTCGGCCGCGGTGAGCGTCACGGCGTCATCGCTGACCGACGAGCTGCGCCGGGCGCTCGAGCAGGTCCGCGTGGGCGGCCGGGTCGAAGAGCTCGGCCCGGTTCTTGCCCCGGGACTTCGCCAGGTACATGACCGCGTCGGCTTCCCGCACGAGCTGGGCCGGGTCGCCGTCGCCGGTCGGGCGCAGCGCCACCCCGATGCTGGCCCCGACGACCGTGTCGACGCCTTCCACGGGGAACGGGCGCTCGAACTCCTCGAGCACGCGAGCCGCCACGGCCATGGCCGTAACGGCCGGCACCGGCGCCCGCAGGATGACCGCGAACTCGTCACCACCGAGACGAGCCACGACATCGTCGGCGCGGACCGCGCCGACGAGGCGGTCGGCCACCAGCTGGAGCAGGTGGTCCCCGGCGGCGTGGCCCATGGTGTCGTTGACGACCTTGAAGTCGTCGAGGTCGACGAACAGCACCCCGTACTGCTGGGGTCGCTCGCACAGGTCGGCCAACGTCTCTTCGAAGGAGGGCCGGTTGGCGAGCCCGGTCAGGGAGTCCGGGGATGGCCCGCTCGACCAGTCGGACGTGGCTGGCGGCCAGCGCGTCAGCCATGCGGGTGAAACTGTCGGCGAGCTCGCCGAGCTCGTCCTCCTGCTGCACCTGCGGCCGCCGGTCGTGGTCCCCCGCGCCGAAGGCTCGAGCCGCGTCGGCCAGCTCCCGGACGGGCAGGACGACGCCCCGGCGGAGCTGACGGGACAACGCCAGGATGAAGAGCAGGACGAGTCCGCTGGCGGCGGCGACGACGAGGAGCACGTGCCGCTCCAGATCGCGAGCGGACGCCGACCCCTGCTGGGCCTCGACGTGAACACCCTCGTTCAGCGCGGAGAGCACTTCTTCCTGGACGCTGTAGTTCCCGGCGAGCTCGAAGTGCAGCTGATCGTCGTCGCCGAGATCGGCTTCGAACGACGCGGCGAGCTCTGGGTCCGCGGCGATCGGCCGCAGGAACGCGTACATCGAGTCCCACTGCGCGGTGAGGTCCGCGATCAACGGCTGGTGAGGTCCGTCGAGCCGGGCCTGCGTCTGCTCCAACAGCGTCCTGGCGCGCTCGTCTGCCGCGAGGAAGGGCTCGGCGAAGACGACGCCGGTGTCGATGAGCTGATGGGCGAGGCCGTGCTCGGCGGCCAGGACCGGTCCGAGCTCGCCGAGGAGGGCGGTTTCGCGCGCGGTCTCCTGGGCCGTCTCGGCCAAGCGGTCCACCAGGTTGCTGACGAGGACGAAGCTGACCAGCCCCGCCGCGACGGAGACCGTCGCCACCGCGGAGAACCAGCAGTTCCAGCGTCGGCGGAGGCTCCGGCGACTGGGTGTCGGCGCGGGATGGACGGTCAGGTCGACTCCTCGTGTGGTGGCAGCCACCCAGGGATCGGCCGCGGCGGCGCTGTCGAGAGGCCTGCCCGGCGTGTTGTTCCAACGTTGATCGACCCCGGGCCCGGCGGCACCAGGGGCCGACCGGCCCGCTACACGGGGGTGTCGCCGGCGATGGTGACGCGCTCCATGACCCGCTTGGCGGGGAGGAAGTCGTTCGACACCACGTGCTGGGTGGCCCGGTTGTCCCAGAACGCGACCGAGCCGGGCCGCCACCGGAAGCGGCACTGCACGTCGGGGATCGTGGCCGTGGCGTAGAGGCGGCGCAGGAGCTTCCTGCTCTCGTCCGCCTCCCACCCGACGATCCCGCGGGTGAAGCCGGCATTCACGTACACGACCTCCTGGCCCGTCTCGGGGTGGGTGCGCACCACGGGGTGCTCGACGGTCGGGTGCTTCGTCCGCATCCGCTCCTTCACCTCCGGCGGCTGACCGATCCCGAACGCCGAGGCGTAGTCGTGGGTGGCGCGCAGGTCGGCGATCGTCTCCTTGGTCGTGTCGTCGAGCAGCTCGTGGGCCTTGGCCATGTCGGCCCACAGCGTGTCGCCGCCGAGGGGCGGCAGCGTGACCGCCCGCAGGATCGACCCGAGCGAGGGCTGGGGCCGCCACGTCACGTCGGAGTGCCACGTGTCCGGCGCCCGGAACGTGCCGCCGGCGGGGATCACGAAGACCTCGGGCTCGGCCTGGTCCCTGGGCGTGATCGGATGCACCTCGAGGTCGCCGAAGCGGCGGGCGAAGGCGATGTGGCGCGACCGGTCGAGCCGGTGCTGGTCGCGGAAGAACAGCACCTTCCACGCCAGCAACGCGGCTCGCAGCTCCGCCACGACGGCGTCGCCGAGGTCGTCGGCCAGGTCGACGCCGTCGACCTCGGCGCCGATGGTGGCGGTGAGCGGTGCGATCTCCATCGGGGCGGAGGCTACGAGAGCAGCCCGCCCGGGGCGCCGCCCCGGATGTCGGCGAGGTCAGGCGCGGCGAACTCGAACACGGCAGGGTCGCGGTCGGGCAGGCACACCCAGCACTCGCCGGTGCGGCCCGACGTGAGCGCCCCGACCACGCCGTCGGCGATCAGGCTGGGCGGGATCATCGGGAACCCGGCGCCCCGCAGCAACTCTCGCGCCTCGCCGACCAGCGGCGTGTCGACCACGCCGGGGCAGACGGCGTTGACGGTGATGCCCCGGGCATCGAGGCCGGGGGCGACCGAGCGGACGAGGCCGACGACGGCGTGCTTGGTGAGCGTGTAGATCGGGTCGAGGGCGAACGGCCACACGCCGGCCACCGACGCGGTGGCCACGATGCCGCCGCCCGAACCGGCCATCACCCGGGCCACGGCCCGCAGCCCGTAGACGACGCCGTGGACGTTGACGCCCATGATGCGGTCGTACTGGGCGTCGGTCAACTCGGTGATGTCGGCCGCGCCGGTGACGACGCCGGCGTTGAGGTGGGCGACGTCGATCGCACCCTCGACCGCGACCACGTCGTCGACCAGCGCCAGCCAGGCCGCGGGGTCGCTGACGTCGGCCCGCACGTAGCGGCCGTCGACCGCGGCCGCCTGCTCGGCGCCGAGGCCGTCCTGCACATCGACGACGACCACCCGGCACCCCGCCTCGGCCAGCCGGGCGGCGGTGGCCGCACCGATGCCTGAAGCACCACCGGTGACGACGGCGACCTTGCCGGCCAGCTCCATCAGCCGAGGAGGTTGAAGGTCGAGTCGGCGTCGCCCGTGGCCGTGCTGGCCGCGAACTTCTCGAGCCACTCCTTCATCTCGAGGCTGCCGGAGTCGTCGGCCCACTTCCGCGGCATGGCCGGCAGGTGGTACCCGTCGGGCAGGGCCGGCGGCGGCGGGGCGGCCGCCTTGCGGGCCAGCGCGGCGTCGACAGCCGGGGCCATGCGCTCGGCCTTGGCCTTCACCTGGGCGGCGTCGCGCTCCTTGAACTGGGGCAGCACCGAGATGCCGAACAGCTCGATCGCCTCGCAGATGTCCTCGTGGCGGTTCTTGCCGGCCTGCAGAACGAAGATGAGCTGGTCGACGCCGGACTCCTCGAAGCGGAGGCAGAACTCGCGGATCTGGTCGGGTGTGCCGGTGGCCCCCCGCAGCCCCTTCGTCTCGCCCGCGGCGAGCTTGGCGCCGAGGCGGTCCTGCTGCACGGCGAGGGCGACGTTCGGGTCGTAGCCGTGCTCGGCGCGCCGCTCGATGTACTGGGACCAGACGTCGGTCGTGCCCGGCTCGTGGTCGCCGAACACGTAGTAGTGGCCCAGCGAGTAGCCGAAGAAGTTGCCACCCTCGAGGCCCCGCTCGAGTGCCGCCTCCTCCGTGGGGGCGCACATCATCGGCGTGACGCAGGCGATGTTGGTGTTGACCGCCTGCCCCACCGGCACGCACTTCTCGGCCAGGGTCGTCTCGTAGTCGTCCACCCAGTGCCGCGCCTCCTCGGGATCGATGAAGGCAAACGTGAGCGAGCCGAGCCCCTTCTCGGCGGCGAGGAGGATCGTATCGCGGCGGGAGCACGCCACCCACAGCGGCGGGTGCGGCTTCTGCACCGGCTTGGGCACGACGTTGCGGGGCGGCATCGACACGAACTGCCCGTCGACGCCGGTGAAGGGCGCCTCGGTCATGCACCGCACCGCCACCTCGAGGCCCTCGAGCCACGCCTCGCGCTTGGTCATCGGGTCGATGAGGAACCCGCCGAGCTCCGCCTCCGACGACGACTCGCCCGACCCGAACTCCACCCGGCCGTTCGACACGAGGTCGAGCATCGCCACGCGCTCGGCCGTGCGAGCCGGGTGGTTGTAGCCGGGGGCGGTCTGGATGATCCCGTGGCCCAGGCGGATCTCGCGGGTGCGCTGGCTGGCGGCGGCGAGGAACACCTCGGGCGCGGAGGAGTGCGAGTACTCCTCGAGGAAGTGATGCTCGACCTCCCACACGACGTCGAAGCCGAGCTTGTCGGCCAGCTCGACCTGCTCGAGCGCGTCCTGGATGAGCTTGACCTCCGAGCCCTCGTCCCAGGGCCGGGGCAGCTGGTGCTCGTAGAAGATGCCGAACTTCACGCCGCCGCTCCTGCTTCGTCGGTGGTGGCCAGCGAGTGGAACTCGGCCAGCAGGTCCGTGCCGTTCGGGCGCTTCAGGACCCAGTGCTCGACCTCGCCCAGGATGGCCTTGCGGGTGACGGCCCGGCCGGCGCCGAGGCTCTGCGCCCGGCACGCGTCCCAGATGCGGCCGACCATCTCGGCGCCGTCGTGCTTGCGCCCTGACGAGCCGACCCAGGTGCGGTCGCGCATCTCGGTGATGGCCGTCTTCAGGTAGCCGACGTGCGGCGTCTCGTCCGCCCGGATGTACGACACGAGGCGGGCGGCCTCGCCCTCGCCGGCGACCAGGTTCGTGTCCGACAGCCAGGCGTCGGCCCAGGCGAACGTGTGGAACGCCTGCACCTCGATGAGCAGCACCCGCACCATGAGGTTGGCGATCAGTTCGACGTTCGTGTCGATGTCGTCGGGCAGCAGGCGGTCGAGGACCGATCCGTCGCCTGAACCGCCGGGTCCGAAGCCCATGCGGGCGAGCATGGCGTCGACGTCGATCTTGGCGTCGGGGTCGCCGAAGGCGATGTCGCGGGCGGCGAACCACATGTCCTTGTGGCCCGCCTCCTCCTCCCAGCCGGCTTCGTCGCGGCCGTGGGCCTCGAACAGGCCGGTGCCGAGGTGGGCCGTCGCGGTGCCGGCGATGGACTCGTCGAAGTGCTTCTGGAAGTCGCCCGGGTTCAGGAACCGGATGTTGGCCCCGAAGCCCTCGACCGTGCCGATGCGGGTGAGCGTGGCGATGAGCGGCTCGGGCACGCCCTTCTCGATGAGGAAGCGGGCCTGGGCGACGTTCGGGAAATTGGCCGGCCACGTCTCGAGCGGGACGTGGAGGATCTCGGTGCCGAACTCCTCGCGGTGCTTCGCCTGCCAGGCCTCGATGGCCGGCACGCGGTGGCGCGTCCGGGGCGAGACGTACTCGCCGGTCTCGTCGAACCCGCCGTGGCAGCGGATGCCGCGCGCCACGAGCGGCTCGGCGACGGCGTGGTCGGCGAGGAGCTCCTCGGCGGTGAACTCGGTCTGCGCTGTCCCCATGGCTGCGAAGTGTAAACTCTTGCGTATACAGATGGAAGGGGCAGTTCCGAGCACCGGTCGACGGCTCCTGCGCCGTGAGGAGCGCCAGGCCTCGATCCTGCGCGGCGCCGCGGCCGCCTTCGCCCGGTCGGGGTTCGCGGCGACGTCGATGGACGACGTGGCCGACGCCTGCGGCGTGAGCCGGCTGATCCTGTACCGCAACTTCTCGTCCAAGGAGGACCTGTACCGCGCTGTCCTGCAGCGGGTGTTCGACCGCCAGGCGGACGTGTTCGTGCTCGCCCTCCAGCGGGGCGACGGCCGGGCCATCGGCTTCCGCACGCTGCTCACCGTGGCCCGTGAGCACCCCGACGGCTTCCCGCTGCTGTGGCGCCACGCCGCCCGCGAGCCGCAGTTCGCCGAGTACGCCCACGAGCACCGAGGCCTCGCCGTCGACGCGACGCTGGCCCTCCTGCAGCTCGACGCCGACGACGAGGTGCTCGACCGCTGGATCGGCGAGGTCGTCTACTCCTGGGTGGTCGAGTCGGTGCTGCTCTGGCTCGAGCACGGTGACCCGGGCAAGGACGAGGACGCCGTCGACCGCTCCAACGCCGCCGTCCGAGCCATCGTCGCCTCCCTCCGCGCCGGTGCGATGCCCGACGGGCCCGACCGACAGCGGTAGGGGCGCCGCGCCGGCGGGCGGCTCGCCGAACACCTCGACGATGTCGCGTGGGTCGGCCTGCTCGGTGGTGAGGTGGGCGATCGAGGTGTTGCATTCGATCGATCGAACCGGGTTCGGCAACCGGAGGGTGCCAGCAGGACCGAACGGTCATGTACACACCCTCCGGTCGTCCCGGCCGCAGACCGGAGGGTGCCAGCAGGACCGTTCGGTCATGTACCCACCCTCCGGTCGTGCGGGCGGCCGGTCGAGCGTGCGCTTCTCCGGTGCGCGTGCGTGGATCCGCACCCCAGCCGGATACGTGCACGCAGAACGGGTTGGCGCACGCAGGTCGAGGCACGGCAGGCGTGCCGTCGACCAGCGCCGCCTCCGTCGCGCCCTTGCCCTTGACCTTGACCTTGATCTTGACCTTGCGTTCCCGCCGCCCCGAAGCGGCGGGTCAGGTCTCGAGCTGGACGCCGAGGGAGTTCAGGGTGAAGGCGACGAGGTGGTACTGCCCGACGAGCATCGGGACCTCGATGAGCTGCTCGGTGTCGTAGCGCTCGGCGAGGGCGGCCCACGTGGCGTCGCCGATGCGGCTGGCGTCGTGGAGCTCGTCGGCGGCCCGCAGGAGGGTGGCGTCGAAGGGGTCCCAGGCCGGATCGTCGGGGCCGGAGCGGATGCGGTCGATCTCGTCGTCGGTGAGGCCGGCCTGGCGGCCGAGCACCTCGTGCTGGGCCCACTCGTAGTGGGCGTCGCAGCGGTGGCCGGTGCGCAGGATGAGCAGCTCGCGGTCGCGGACCGGGAGCTTGCCGGTCAGCAGCACGCCGCCGAACGCCGTCCACCGCCGGTACAGGCGGGGGTGGCGCACCAGCGTCGTGAAGATGTTGAGCTCGCGGCCGCCCCCGACGCCGAGCGCGCCGGCGAGCAGCTCCTTGGCCTTCTCGTCGCGCTCCTCGAGCGGCAGCGGTGGGATGCGGGGCGGCGGGGGCGTCATGGCGCCACCCTCCCACGTCATCCGCCGGGCGCGGGGGTGGTCTGCTCGTCGAGGGCGGCCAGCGACGTGGCCACGTCGACCCTCCACGCGCCGGCCTCGCGCACGAGGCGGAGGTCGAGGTAGGAGCTGACGGTGCGGCGCGTGCCCTCGGTGCTCTGCACCTGGGAGTCGAGCGTCACCACCACCTGGGCGGCGTCGCCCTCGATGGCGCCGACGTAGACATCGACGAGGGTGGCGTCGGCGACGGCCTCGAACTGGGTGATGGCGTCGTCGAGGCCGTTGACGAAGGCGTCGGTGTACTCGCGGCCGAAGCGGTCAGTGGCGAGGGCGAGCACCCGCTGCCGGGCCGCGTTCAGGTCCTGGTAGTCGTAGGTGAGCAGGGCGACGCCGAAGCGGCCGGCCACGTCGGCCACCTCGGTCCGACCCACCTCGGCGTCGTCGAGGTCGGCCAGCCGCGCCTCGACCGAGTCGACCCGCCGCTCGGCCGAGCCGAGGCGGGCGGTCTGGACGGCGGCGACCACGAGCGCAGCCACCACGAGCGCGCCGAGCAGGACCGGCAGCCAGCGTCGCCCCGCCGGCCGGCGCTCGACCGACTCGGCCTCGTCGCGCTCCTGCTCCACCACCACCGTGTCGTCGTCAGGCACCGGCACCATCCTGGCGGCGGACAACCAGGGCCCATCGCCCGACCACGAGCGCAGCCAGCGCGGCGGCCATCGCGGCCGCCACCGCCAGCACGCCGTCGAGGCCGAACCGCTCACCGGAGGCCTGGGCGGACGACGCCGGCAGTGCCACACCGCCGGGCGTGGTCGTGGTGGTCTCGTCGCCGGGCACACCGTCGGGGGTCGGCGCCGCTCCCGCCTCGCCGGGCCCGGCCACCGCGGCGTCGCCCACCGCCGGCGGCGGCGCAGCGAGGACCTCGGTGCACGACGGCACCGTCGGCACGCCGGGCAGCGGGATCGGGTCGTCGTAGAACGGCACCTGGGCTCCGTTGCCGGTGTTGAAGAACAGCTCGCCGCCCGCACCCTGGCTCGGCGCGGCGACCCCCTCGAGCACGAACAGGAACTGGGGGCTGAGCGAGATGAGGTTGCGCAGCGCCTCGAGCGTCTCGGGATCGAGCCGGGCGGTGACCTCGCCCAGCGCCGTCAGCGTGCACCCGAGGCTGGCACCGCCGTCGGTCACCACCTGCGACAGCGCCTCGCCGAACCGGGGGCCGTCCGTGAGCAAGCGGTCGAGGTCGGCCTGCGAGGCGGCCAGCTGGTCGCTGAGGACGGCGAGGTTGTCGATCCCCGCGCCCACCGAGCCGCTGTGCTCGGCGAACGTGTCCGTCAGCATGGTGAGGTCGCCGATCACCTGGTCGAGGAGCTCGGCGTTGTCGGCCAGGTCGCCGGTGATCTGCTCGGCCCCGATGAGCAGCTCGCGCACGGAGTCGCCCCGGCCGTCCAGGGCCAGCGCGAGCTCGCGGAGCAGGGTGGCCGTGTCGACGGGGTCGACGGCTTCGAGCAGGGTGCCGACCGCGGCGAACAGGGCGGAGTAGGCCAGCGGCGTGCTCGTGCGGGCGATCGGGATGCGGTCGTCGGGGGCCAGGCGCGGCCCGGTCGTCGGGTCGGTGCCCGGCGTCGGGAACAGGTCGACGTAGGGCTCCCCCACCGCCGACTTGCGGCGCACGGCGGCGTCGATGGCGGCCGGCACCTCGACGTCCCGGTCGATGCGCATGTCGACGACGACGTGGTCGCCCTCGAGCTCGACGGAGCGGATGCTGCCGACGCGCTGGCCGAGGTAGGTCACCTCGAAGCGGGGGCTGAGCCCCGGCGACGTGGCGAACTCGGCGGTGAGCGTGTAGGGCCGGTCGACCACGTCGAAGGACACGACGTTGGTGAGCGCCCACACCAGGAGGCTGACGCCGATGAGGCCGAAGAAGAGGAGGTTGACGACGATCCGCTTCGAGATCACGGCGGGTCCTCTCCCGCCCCGGGCGGGGCGAGCATCGACACCGCCGGCGCAGCCGAGGCCTCGGCCGGGGCCAGGGGCACCTCCACCCCTCCGGGCAGGGCCAGGCTGGTGATCCAGGCGTAGATGAGGATGCCGCCGACGCCGTCGCCGGCCCGCGGCGCACGCTCGGACAGCACGGCGAGGTTGTGGAGGAGGTCGCCGACCGTGCCCCGGTTGGCGGCCAGCACGGCGGCCACGTCGTCGAGCTGGCTCAACATCTGGTCGAGCTCGGCGGCGTGGGGTTCGAGCACGTCCTCGTCGAGCACGACGGCGAGGTCGGTGATGCGGCCCAACGTGTCGACGAAGCGCTCCCGCTGCCGGGCAAGGGTGTCGGTGGCGAGGGCGAGGTCGCCGATCACCGCGTCGACGGCGGAGGCGTCGTCGACCGCCAGCGCGGCGCCCAGCGAGGCGAGGCCGTCGACGGCGGTGCCGAGCGAGGCGCGCTGGTCGGCGAACGATGCGCCGACGGCCGCGAGCTGCTCGATGGCGCGGTTCAGCAGCTCGCCCCGCCCGCCGGCGCCCGTGGCGAGGGCCTCGACGATGCGGGCCAGGTCGCCCCCCTCGACCGCGCCGAGCACCTCGAGCGCGTCCGCCGTCACCTGCTCGAGGGTGGGGTCGGCCCGGTCGGCGGCGAGCTCCGCCCCCTCGCCCAGCGTCGGGTCGGTGGCGGGGTCGAAGCCCGTCGGGTACTCGAGCCGGATGTAGTTCTCGCCCAGCAACGACGTCTGCGACAGCGTCACCCGCGTGCCCTCCGGGATGGCGCGACCCTCCTCGATCGAGAGCGTGACCCGGGCCGCGTAGCCCTCGAGCTCGACCCGCATCACCGTGCCGACGGTGACGTCGGCCACCCGCACCGCGTGGCCGGGCACGAGGTGCTGGGCGTCCTCGAGCACGACCGTCAGCGTCAGCCCACCCTTCGGCGCGCCGGTCGTGCGCAGGTCGCACCCCGCCAGCGCGACGACGAGCAGCACGGCCACCACGACCACGGGAACGCGGCGCGTCAACATTCGAAGTCGCTGATGGGGAACTCGATGCACGGCAGCGGGCCGAGGCCGAGCAGGTCGAGGATCGGTTCGAGGGCGAGCACCACCGTGGGCGACGAGGTGAAGCGCAGGCGGACGCCGCCGGT
Organism: Acidimicrobiia bacterium; assembly: GCA_013694495.1. Taxonomy (GTDB): domain Bacteria; phylum Actinomycetota; class Acidimicrobiia; order Acidimicrobiales; family JACDCH01; genus JACDCH01. The sequence continues at coordinate 13,117 of JACDCH010000389.1, forward strand.
GGTGGGGTCGTAGGCGTTGACCACGCCGGCGCCGACCCCGTCGAGGGCGCGCAGCAGCTGCTGCACCGAGTCGGCGTTCACCTGCAGCGTCAACGCCACGCGGGCCAGCGACGCGAGGTCCTGCGGGAGCTGCACCTGGTACCGGGTGAGGAGCGCGTTGCCCTCCTCCGTGAGCCGGGCCAGCGCCGTGAGGAACGTGCCGATCGCCTCCCGCTCCTCGGCCAGCACGCCGGTCACCGAGGCGAACTGGTCGATGAGCTGACCGAGCACCTCCTGGCGGCTCTCGAGCACCGTGGCCAACCGGTGCACGTCGCCGGCGATGGCGATGAGGGCGTCGTCCTGGGCTGCGAGCATCGTGGTGAGGTCGGCGGTCTGGCGCAGCGCCTCGTTGAGGTCGCCACCGTGGCCGGCGAGGGCATCGGCGCCGTTCGACACCAGGGCCCGCACCGAGGCCGGGTCGATCGCCTCGGCCAGGTCGGTGATCGCCTGCAGCGCCTCGTCGGGCTCGATGGGCACGTTCGTGCGCTCCGGGGGGATCACCGCGTCTTCGCCGAGGCGGTCGTCGCCGGGCCGCCACGGCGGGCCGAGCACGACGTTGCGCTCCCCGATGAGCGACAGCGGGATGATCGACGCCTCGACGTCGGCGGGCAGCGGCACCGCGTCGTCGATCTCCATCTCGACGCGGACGTGGTCGTCCATCACCTCCACCGAGGTGACCGAGCCGACGTCGATGCCCATGACCTTGACGGCCGACTCCTCGTAGAGAGCGACGGCCCGGGGGAAGGAGGCCGAGATCGTGTACGTGCCGCCGGCGCCGCCGCACCCCACCAGCGCTGTCCCGAAGACGACCGCGGCAACGACGACGGCGGCCGCCGCCGCGCCCGGCGCCCGGCGCCGCGTCATCCGCCGCCTCCGGTGGCCTGCTGGATGATCGTGAGGAGGTCGGCCGCCGGCAGCCCGGAGGCCACCGCGTCGAGCCACGCCCCCTGCTGGGTGACGGTCTCGACGCCGCCGAAGGTCGGGCCCAGCAGCGCCAGCGTGCGGTTCAGCTGGGGCAGGTTGGCGTCGGTGACGGCCAGCGTCTCGTGGAGGTCGTCGAGGATGGCTTCGAGCGACGACCGGTGCTGCTCCACGAGGTCGGCCAGGGTGACGACGACGTCGGCGCCCGCCCCGAGGAGCGTGGCCAGCTCGGTCCGGCGCCGGTCGATCTGGTCGAGGAGGGCGCCGGCGTCGTCGACCAGGGCGCCCAGCACCTGGTCCTTGCCGGCCAGCGTGGCGGTGATCTGCTCGGTGTTGGCGATCAGGCCGTCGATCTGCTCCTGCCGGGTGTTCAGCGCGGCGGCGACCGTGGCCAGGTTGGTGGCCAGGCTGCCGATGTCCTCGCCGGAGTCGAGCGTCAGGTCGCCGAGCTGGCTGAGCAGCGTCTCGATCGAGTCGACGTCCAGGCTCTGCACCGTGCGCGTCGTGTTGCCGAGCACCTGCTCGACCGTGGCCGGCGCGCCGGTGCGGTCGAGGGGGATGCGGCGCTCCTCCTCCGGGAGCGACGACAGGTACGGCGTGGGAACGGGCCCGGGCGGGCCTTCGAGGCGGAGGTAGAGCCCGCCGAGGAGCGTGGCGATGGCGACGTCGGCCCGCGTGCCCGGGCCCAGCTCGACGCCCTCCTCGACCTCCCAGGTGATGACGACCTGGCCCAGCTCGAAGTCGGGGTGGATGCCGGTGACCTCGCCGACGTCGAGCCCGGCCACCCGCACGACGTCGCCGGTGCGCAGGCCGGCGCTGTCGGCGAACACGCCGCTCATGGCGTAGCGGTGGTCGAGGATGCCGAGGGTCCCGACCGCGAACACGGCGGCGATGGCGGCCACCGCGACGCCCATGGTGATCAGCCCGAGCCAGCGCCGGTTCAGGTCGTTGAACGAGAAGCCGCGGCCGGCCACCCGGGCCCGGAGCTCGCCGACCCGGCTCATGGGTCGATCCCGAGGAGCGCCTCGCGGAACGCGGCCGGCGTGGCCAGCGCACCCGCCCCGGACGCTCCCGCCGTGAGCAGCACAGGGTGCGGGCAAGGGGGCGCGTTCGGTGCGATGCAGATCGCGTTGACGAGCAGGAAGTGGCCGTAGCTCGTCGACCGGAACACCAGCTCCATGGCGTCGGGGAGGCCGTTGAGCACCGTGACGGTGTCGTCGAGGTGGGCGGTGAGCGTGTCGGTCACGAGGGCGAGGTCGTCGACCGTGGCCCCGAGCTCGCCGGCGTTGGCGTCGAGCAGCACCTGCAGCTGGACGGCGAGGTCCGGCAGCCGGACGAGGGCGTCCTCGAGCACCTGCCCGCTGTCGGCGAACGTCCCGCCCAGCGACGCGAGGTTGTCGAGCATCTGCTGGATCTCGAGGTCGCGCCGGGCCACCGCGGCGCTGACGGTCTCGTAGTCGTCGACCAGCTGCACGATCGTGCCGTCGCGCTCGGCCAGGGTGGCCAGCACCCCGTCCAGCTGGTCGACGACGGCGGCGATCTCCTCGCGGTTGCCCGACAGCGCGGTCACGAGCGCCTCGACGAGCTGGTTCACCTGGGCCGGCTGCACGGCCTGGGTGAGGGGGCCGAGCTCGTCCAGCAGTGCGCCGAGGTCGACCACCGACCGGGTCCGGTCGACGACGTCGCCGTCTGCGTAGTGGTCGGCCGCGGTGCCGGGGTAGACGTACAGCTCGCGTTGGCCGATGAGGTTGAGCCACGCCACCGCCACCTCGGAGTCCGTGGGGAGGGCGACCTCCTGGTCGACGGTGAAGGTCACCTCGGCCTGGGCCTCCACCACGCGGACGCCGCTCACCTGGCCGACGGGCACGCCGGCGAGGCGCACGGGGTCGCCGACCCGCAGGTTCGTGGCGTCGGCGAACGTGGCCCGCAGCGAGTAGCGCTGCGTGCCCAGCGAGATGTTGGCGATCTGGGCGCCGATGAACACGGTGAGGGCCAGCGACAGCGCGGCGAACAGCCCGAACCCGACGGCCTTGCGGAGCACGTTCGGCCTCATCCGAAGCACCGGGCGACGGGGGTGTCGACCACGGTCGGGATCGGCTCCAGCAACGACGAGAACGACGCCGGTCCGGCCACCACCCCGGCGACGCGCCCGCCGGGGAGCTCGTAGGCCAGCAGGTTCTCGCCCAGGAGGCCGATGAGCCCTGCGTTCGCCTCGAGGAACCCGGGCACGCAGGCGAGCTGGTCGAACAGCACCTGCACCGTGGGCCCGAGGCGTTCGACGACGCGGTCGAGGTCGGCGGCGTGGGCGCTCACCAGCGCGGCGAGGTCGAACGACACGCGCGACGTGGCGTCGAGGAGCCGGCCGATCTCGTCGGAGCCCTCGCCGACGCGACCGAGGACGGGGCTGAGGTCGGTGGCGATGGCGGTGAGCTCGTCGCCCCGCTCGCCGAGGGCCCCCGCGACGGTGGCGAGGTCGCCCAAGAGCTGGGCGATGTCGGCCCGGCGGCCCTCGAGCACGTCGACGACGAGGGCGGTGTCGTCGAGGGTGGCGCCGATGCGGGGCCCGAGCCCGTCGACGGCGATGGCCAGGTTGCCGATGATCGTGCGCAGGTCGGCGGGTTCGATCGCATCGAGGAGCGAGGCCGCCTGCTCGAGGAGGGCGATCACCTCGACCGGCGCCGCCGTCCGCTCGATGACGGCGCCCTCCGCCAGGTAGGGCCCGGTGAGCTCGTGCTCGCCGGGGTCGAGGCGGACGAACTTCGGGCCGAACACCGACAGCGGCTCGGCCGTGGCGGTGACCGTGTCGGCGATGCCGACGCCGTCCTGGATCTCCAGCGTCACCTCGGCGCGGCCGTCGTCGAGCAGCCGGATGCCGGAGACCTCGCCGACGGTGACGCCCCGCAGCTTCACGGTGGAGCTCGTGTCGAGGCCCTGGCCGCTGCTCGGGAACGTGGCCGTGAGCACGTACGTGTCGGCGTAGCGCCCCGTCGCCGCCTGCAGGCCGACGCTGACCACGCCGACGGTCATCACGATGGCGGCGAGGCCGAGCCCGATGCGGTACCGGAGCGGGATGGCGTGGATCACGGCTTCTCAGGACCTGCGGGGGGTTGGTGGTCGACGGTCATGGGGCCGCAGGTCCTTCCTGTGTCTCGATTCGATTCCGGCGCCCGGCGAGGGGGGCTTCGCCGGGGCGGTCCGGACCCCTTCATCTCACTCAGCCGGTCAACGAGACGGTGACGCTCGTGCCCCAGAAGAGGAACGAGAGGAACAGGTTGACGAGGACGATCACGATGATCGTCATGCGGATGGCCTGGCCCACGGCGATGCCCACGCCCGCCGGCCCGCCCGTCGCGTAGAAGCCGTAGTAGCAGTGGATGATCACCACGAGCACGGCGAACACCGTCACCTTGATGACGCTGTAGAGGATGTCCACCGGCGGCAGGTACATGTGGAAGTAGTGGTCGTAGATGCCCGGCGAGAGGCCGAGCAGCGTGGTGGTCACGAACCGCGAGGCGAAGAAGCTGGCGAACAGCGAGATGAAGTAGAGGGGCACGAGCGCGGTGAGGGTCGCGACCAGCCGGGTGCAGACGAGGTAGATCAGCGGGGGCACGCCCATCACTTCGAGGGCGTCGATCTCCTCGGAGATCCGCTTGGCCCCGATCTCGGCGGTGAACCCCGCGCCCACCTGGGCGGCGAGGGCGATGGCGGCGATGATCGGTGTGATCTCCCGCACGTTGCCGAAGCTGGCGACGAGGCCGGTGAACGACTCGGCCCCGAGCCCCCGCAGGCCGTTGAACCCCTCGACGCCGACGGTCGCCCCGGTGGCGAACGACATGGCCGCGATCACGAAGAGCATCCCGCCGCCGGCGAGGTAGGCGCCGGCGCCGACGACGATGTCGCTGATCTGGCGGATGACCTCCTTGCGGAACCGCTGCCGGATCACCACGTCCCACACGGTGTGGACGAGCACCCGCTCGGCGAACAGCAGGAACGACCCCATCTCGCCGAGGGCGACCCCGACGGAGCGGAACGCGCCCGTGGCCTGGCGGGCGGGCGCGGTGGCGAGGGCCATCAGCGACCTCGCGAACGGAGCGAAGCGAGTGAGCTCGACATGTCAGATCTCGGGCGGCACGAGGACGAAGTAGAGGGAGGTGATGATGTAATTGGCGGCGAAGACGACGATGAAGGTCTGCACCACGGCCTGGTTCACCGCCCGGCCGACGCCGACCGGGCCGTAGTCGCAGTTCATCCCTCGGTAGCAGGCCACCACCGCAGCGACGAACCCGAAGATCGCCGCCTTCAGCAGCGACACGACGAGGTCGCTGGGGACGAGCAGCGACGTCGCCCCGTTGAAGAACGCCCCCGGCGTGACGCCCTGCACGACGACGTTGAAGAAGTAGCCGCCGGCCACACCGGACACGACGACGAGCGACACGAGCAGCACGCCGACGACCACCGCGGCCCACAGCCGGGGCGTCACGAGGCGATGGACCGGGTTGACGGCCATGACCTCCATCGCCGCCAACTCGTCGCGCACCCGGCGGGCGCCCATGTCGGCGGCCATCGCCGAGCCCCCGGCGCCGGAGATGAGCAGCGCGGTGGCGATTGGCGCGGCCTCGCGCACGAGGCCGACGACGACGGCCGTGCCGGTGAAAGACTGGGCGCCGAGCTGGGCCACGATCTGGCCCACCTGGAGCGAGATCGTGGCGCCCAGCGGGATGGCGACCAGGAGGATCGGGATCGACGTGACCTTGGTGAGGAACCAGGCCTGGTCGACGAACTCGCGCCACCACTGCGAGATCCGCCACGTGTGGCGCAGCGCTTCGAGGGCCATGGCCGACATCCCACCGACCTGGTCGAGCAGCGACGTGCCCCGCTCGACGACCGCCTCGGCGGCCTTGCTCGCAGCCGACGGCGCCGGCACCGGGTCGGTCACGATCGAACGGCGAGGAAGTCGTTGATGGGGTTGGCCGCCCGGATGTACGCAGACGTGACGGTCGAGCGGTCGCCGGCCGCCTGCCGGTGGGCGATCTCGACGACCCGCTCGAGCATCGCCTTGCCGTTGACGTCATCGGCGAAGCCGGACAGGCGCACGAAGCCCTGCGCCGCGTACTCCGCCCGCTGCTGCTCGTCCAGCGCCTCCACGACAACCCTCCTCCGCGTCGGCGGTCGACCGTAGCGTGACGGACGATCGACGGGAGGAGAGGGAGCGGTGACCCCTGTGCTGCACCCCTGGAACACCGGCTTCGAGTGGCCGCGACCGCACGGACCCGCCCCGGCGGCTCACCGTCGAGCAGGGCGGCGTTCGAGGAGCAGGGCTTCGTCGTGGTGCCCGAACGGCCGTCGCACCCGACCGCCAGTACGCAGTGCTCCGTCACGGCCTACGGGTCGCGCCGCCCTCCTGATCGGAGCGGCAGCAGGAACGCCGCGCCCGGACGGCGAATCACCGTCCATGTGACGACCGTCACCACCGTCGACGCCGGGGGGCTTGTCGGCGGGGGGAGGGAACATTGCGTAGCCAAGGGGGTTGGCGAGCGAGCCGCGGGTCACGGGTCGTCGCCGGGATCGTGGTCATCGGCACCGCCGTGCTGGGTACTGGCGCGCCTGCGGCGCCGGCCCCGACGCAGACGATCCAGGTCGGCACGGCCAAGGCCACCGCCGTCACCCTCCGAGCCGCGCCGGCGGTCGGCTCCCTGGAGCTCGCCGTCACCTCGGGCGCGTCCGTGGCCGAGGTGCGGAACCAGCTCGCCCAGTCGCAGTCGCAGGCCGCCAACCTCGGGCTCCTCGGGTCGGCCCTCGTCGGCGAGCAGTGCGACGGCAAGGAGGCCACCGTCCGCGAAGAGCAGCTGCCCCACCCCATCCGGGTCGACAACCGCGAGGGCGACGCCGCCCTCGAGGACGCCGGCGTGCCGTTGGCCGGGAGCACGTTGAGCGGCATCTACCAGCAGGTGCGGGCCAGCGCCCAGCCCCTGTCCGAGGCGATCACCACCACCGGACAGGCCGAGCTGGCCGGGCTCCTGCAGCTCCGGGGCGGCCGGGCCACCGCGGTCTCGGAGGTCGTCGACGGCGGCGCCGCCCGGGTGGCGCACGCCACGGTGACGTTCGACCTCGAGCTGCCGGGCGTGCTGTCGCTGTCCGGGCTGCGGTGGGACGCCTTCCACCGCACCGGCACCGAGCCCGACGCCCACGCCGCCTTCACCATCGGCTCGGCCTCGCTGCTCGGCGTGCCGGTGCCGACCGAAGGCCTCCCGGCCACCGATGTGCTGGCCCAGCTCAACCCCGTGCTCTCCACGCTGGGCGTGACGATCCTGCCCCCGGTGGTGGAGCGCTTCACGGAGCCGGCCGACCTCGTGCGGGTCACGCCGATGCGGATCCGCTTCTCGGAGTCACCCGTCGGCGCGCTGCTGCTCGGCCCGGTGCTCGACGCGACGCGGCAGCTGCGGGACGACGCGGCCAACACGCTCGTCGAGACCGACTGCCACTTCGCCGCGGTGATCCTCGTGACCGAGGTGCTCCTGGGCCAGGCGTCCGGCACCGGCTCCATGAACGTCGACCTCGGCGGCGCCGAGGCGCTGACCGGCCTCGAGGCCGTCGCCAGCCCGATCGTCGGCATCCCGCCGCTGC
>JACDCH010000430.1 GCA_013694495.1 Acidimicrobiia bacterium
AAAGCGGCGAGTCAGATTCGTCATTGGCAAGGACGCAGGCCGACGGACTCCCCCAGCGAATGCGAGGCCGAGGACGCCGCCAGGGGCGAATCTGGCCGCCGAATTCGCCACATGATCAGCCTTCCGGCCTCCTAGGACCCGCCGATGTCCACCTCGAACCACACGGTCTTGCCGCCGGCGGCCTCGTCGACGCCCCAGTGGTCGGAGCAGCGGTCGACGATCAGCAGGCCCCGGCCCCGGATCGAGGTGGGGGCCGGCTCACCCATCCGAGGGCGCAGGGGCGACGCATCGCTGACCTCGACCCGCACGACCCGGTCGATCACGGCGATGTGGAAGTCGATCGGCGGCTCGCCGTGCTCGATGGCGTTGGTGACCGTCTCGCTCGCGCACAGCAGCAGCCGGTCCAGTTGGTCGCCGTCGGCCGCCCCGTCCACGACCTCCGAGATGGCGCGGCGAGCGGTGCGGACAGAGGCGGGATCTGCCTCGAGGCGTTGCGCGTGCGCTCTGGTCATGGACAGGTCGGTGGCCCTACCCCGGGGGGAGGGCGCAGAACCTCATGGTGCGGCGAACAGATCTGCGAGACCGGTGACGTCGAACACCCGGCGCACGGGGGCGGAGGCAGCCACCACCGAAAGCCGGCCCCGGCCCTCGACCTGGGTGCGGGCCGAGATCAGGGTGGTGAGGCCGGTGGAGTCGATGAACGCCACGTCGCCGAGGTCGACGAGCAGCTCGGTGGCCCCGGCCCCGATGACCCGCTCCAGCTCCGCCGCCAGGACGGGCGCGGTGCCGGCGTCGAGCTCGCCGCTCACCCGCACCACCGCCTCGGCGGACCCGGGCTCGTGCGCCGCATCGACGGTGATGGCTTCGTCGGAGCTCACGGCGCGCCGTGGTACCACCCCCACGGCGCCGTGTCGAAACGACGAGCGACCGGGCTAGGTTCGCGTTCCGCATGTCGGGAAATCCCACCGGAGATCTCGCGATTCGCTTCGAGCACGTCGAGAAGCGGTTCCCGGGTGCGGCCCGTCCCGCGGTCACCGACCTCACGCTCGACGTGGCCAGCGGCGAGCTGGTCGCCCTCGTCGGGCCCTCGGGGTGCGGGAAGACCACGACGCTGCGCATGGTGAACCGACTCGAGGAGCCGACCGGCGGGCGCCTGGAGGTGGGCGGCGTCGACGTCCGCTCGGTGCCAGCGCACGAGCTCCGGCGGGGGATCGGCTACGTGATCCAGCAGACCGGGCTGTTCCCCCACCGCACGATCGCGGCCAACATCGCCACCGTGCCCGTCCTGCTGGGCTGGGACAAGGCCCGCATCGCGGCCCGGGTCGACGAGCTGGTCGAGCTCGTCGGCCTCGATCCCGAGCTGCTGGCGCGCTACCCCGCCGCGCTGTCCGGCGGCCAGCAGCAGCGCGTCGGCGTGGCCCGGGCCCTGGCCGCCGACCCGCCGGTGCTGCTCATGGACGAGCCCTACAGCGCCGTCGACCCCATCGTGCGCGCCCACCTCCAGGACGAGCTCCTGGCGCTCCAGCGCCGCCTCCGCAAGACCGTGGTGCTCGTCACCCACGACATCGACGAGGCGATCAAGCTCGCCGACCGGGTGGCGATCCTCAACGTCGGGGGCATCGTCGAGCAGTACGCCGCCCCGGCCGACCTGCTGCGGGTGCCGGCCAACGAGTTCGTGGCGTCGTTCCTGGGGCGCGAGCGGGCGTTGCGGCGCATGGCGCTGCTCGCTGTGGCCGACGCCAGCCCCCGCGAGGGTCCGGTCGTCGCTCCGACGGCGACCGTCGAGGAGGCCCGGCGGGTCATGGCCGAGCACCACGTCGACTGGATCGGCGTGCTGGACGGGCGCCGGATCGAGGGGTGGGTGGCAGCCGACGAGCTCGACGGCCACCGGACCGTCGGCGAGCTCACCCCGCGCCGCTTCGCCGCCTGGGTGGGGCTCGACACGCCGTTGCGCGAGGCGCTCGACATGATCGTCGACAGCCGCACCCGCGTCGCCGTGGTGCTCGACGGCACCTACCGCGGCATGGTCTCCATCGACGACATCGCCGACGCCATGGCGGCGCGCTGATGTTTCGAGCTCACTCGCTTCGCTCCGTTCGCTCGAGCTTGAACGCCCTCGCTTCGCTCGGACCGTCCCTGTCCTCGGCCGACTTCGTCGCCCTGCGGCCGATTCTTGGGGGCTCCGCCCCCAAACCCCCAGCGCCTCCGGCGGAGTGGTGCTCGCCGACGAGCCAACGGCGGTTGGCCGCCACGCAGGAGCGCTGAGCCGTGCGCGACGGGCCGTTCATCGACTGGGGGTGGATCGGTGACCACCTCGACGACGTCGAGACCGCCACCTTGGAGCACCTCCGGCTCACGCTGATCGCGGTGGTGGTCGGCTTCGCGCTGGCCACGCTGCTCTCGGTGCTCGCCGTCCGGTGGCGCTGGACCCTCGCCCCGATCACCTGGGTCACCGGGATCGTCTACACGATCCCCAGCCTCGCCCTGTTCACGCTGCTCGTCCCGATCACCGGGTTGGGCACGACGCTGACGGCGGAGATCGCGCTCGTCGGCTACACGCTGCTGATCCTCGTCCGGAACTTCGTCGCCGGCATCGACGGGGTCCCCGCCTCGGCCCGGGAGGCGGCCGACGGCATGGGCTACACCCGGTGGCGGCGCCTGGTCGGCGTCGAGATCCCGCTGGCCACGCCGGCGATCATCGCCGGCCTCCGGATCGCGACGGTGAGCACCGTCGGGCTCGTCACCGTCACGTCGCTGGTGGGCCTGGGCGGCTACGGCGGCTTCATCAAGCAGGGGCTGCAGCGGCAGTTCGCCACCCAGATCGTGCTCGGCGGCGCGCTCTCCGTGCTCATGGCCCTGCTCATCGACCTCGTGCTGGTCGGCGCGGAGCGGGCCGTCACGCCGTGGCGGCGCCAGCAGCGCGTCCGCCGGGTGCCGGTGGCCGCCGGCCTGACCGACCTCGCCGCCGGCCGCCTTCCCGACGAGGTCACCCTCCTGCCATGAGCGCGTTCTCGGAGTTCGTGGACTTCATCTCGACCAGCGAGAACTGGTGGGGGCGCACCGGCATCGCCCACCGCCTGGCCGAGCACGTCCGCATCTCCGGCATCGCTGTCACCGTCGCCGCCGTCGTGGCCCTGCCGCCCGCGCTGTGGCTGGGCCATCGCCGCCGGGGCGGCGTGCTGGCCGTCGCCGCGGTCAACGTCGGCCAAGCCGTGCCCAGCTTCGCCATCGTCTCGCTGGCCCTGCCGATCTCGCTGCGGTGGGGCCACGGCTTCGGCTTCTGGCCGACGCTGGTCGCCCTCATCGCCCTGGCCCTCCCCCCGATCTTCACGAACACGTACGCCGGCGTGGTCGGCGTCGACCCTGCGGTGGTGCAGGCCGCCCGCGGCATGGGCATGCGCGAGGGCGAGGTGCTGCGCAAGGTCGAGCTCCCCAACGCCATCCCGCTGGCCCTCACGGGGCTGCGTTTGTCTGCGGTTCAAGTGGTGGCCACGGCTACGTTGGGGGCCTTCGTCGGGTTCGGCTGCCTGGGCTCCTTCATCAACGAGGGATTCCGGCAGCGGGACGACGGTGTGCTGCTCACCGGCGCCGTGCTCGTCGCTCTCCTCGCCATCGCCACCGAGATCGTCTTCGGTCTGCTCCAACGCCCCCTCACCCCCTGGCTCTCCAGAAAGAAGGACACGAGATGAAGACCCGATCACTGCGCTGGGGCCTCGCCCTACTCGCCCCGCTCTCCCTCATCGCCGCCTGCGGCGACGACGAGGATCCGCCCGAGGGCGCCGCCACCACCGTCGAAGGCGGCACCGACACCACGGGCGGAGGCGGCGAAGCCGTGGCCCTCGACCTCACGCTCGGCGCGCCGGCCGACTGCCCCGAGAACCCCTTCTGCATCCCGGGGCTCATCGAGAACTACGGCATCGACCTGTCCGACGGCTTCCAGGCCCTGGAGGGTGAGGCCATCTCCGCCTCGCTCGCCGCCGGCGAGATCGACGTGGCCCTGCTGTTCTCCACCGACCCGCAGATCGTGGCGAACGACTTCGTCGTCCTCGAGGACGACCAGGGCATGTTCTCGGCCGACAACATCGTGCCCGCCCTCACCACCGAGCTGAGCGAGGTCGAGGGCGTGAGCGACATCCTCGACGCCCTGTCGGCCACGCTCACCACCGACAACGTCACCGCCATGAACGCCCGCTTCGTGATCGACGTCGAGGACGCCGACGTGATCGCCGGCGACTTCATCACCGAGAACGCGGCCGACGCCTGCGCCGGTGAGGCCCCGGCCGACGCGCCGGCCGTCGTCGTCGGCGCCCAGGACTTCCCGGAGAGCGCGATCCTCGCCGAGCTCTACGCGCAGTGCCTGACCGCAGCCGGCTTCGACGCCACCACCCAGGCCCTGGGCGGCTTCCGCGACCTCGAGCTCGCGGCGTTCGAGTCGGGTGACATCAACCTGGCGCCCGAGTACGCAGCGTCGATGCTCGAGTTCATCAACGAGGACGAGACCGAGGCCACCGCCGACGCGGCCGAGACCACCGAGCTCCTCAACGGCCGCCTCGCCGACCTCGGCCTCGTCGCCCTCACCCCGTCCGACGCCGTCGACACGAACAGCTTCGTCGTCTCCTCGGCCGCGGCCGAGGAGAACGGCTGGGTCACGATCAGCGACCTGAAGGGCTAGCGAACACCTGTTCGGCTCGGGTCCCACCGTGGCTTCGGAGCTGCGGTGGGACCTCGTCGCAACTACCCCTCCTGTAGCGACGCCAGCAACGACTGCAGCGCGTCGCGGTCGCCCTCGACCTCCGGTACCTGGCCGCCGCCGTCGAGGAAGGCCTGCATGAGGCGCCGGGCGTCGGGCGTCCCGAGCAGGTC
>JACDCH010000124.1 GCA_013694495.1 Acidimicrobiia bacterium
GTCCGGGCCGGCGGACCGGGGTCGCGGCCGCCCAGGAGGGGGTGCCGTCGGCCGTCATCCGTCGCCGTCCGCCTCGGGACCGGGCGCCATCGTGCTCAGCGTCGAGCGCCGCTTCCCGACGCTCTCCTCGACGAACAGCCGTGCCAGCCGCCGGTTCATCACCTCGATGCGGGTGCGGAGCTCGGCGTCGGGCATGCCGTCGCGTATGCCTTCGATCACCTTCCACACCCGGGGGTACACGATGGCCTCGATCTCGGCCCGCATCGACGGATCGACGTCCGCCACCCGCTGCCGGAGGCGGACCGCTTCGAGGAAGCGACCGAGCCGGGCCGGGAGCGGATCCTCCGTGGTCGCCGTCTCCGCCGACAGTCGGGCCACCACCGCGCCGAGCTCCTCGGCGTCCCACAGCGCGCCCGACTCGATGAAGACCTCGAGATCGTCGGCGATCGAGTCGTGCACCGCCGAGAGTCTGCCCGGTGGCCCCACCCGCCTCCGCTTCGGGCCGGGCCCTCCCCGGCCGCCCGGGGGCCCGCCGGTACCCTCGACGCGTGCCCGCGTCACCGACCCGAACGGCTCCATGACGACCCTGGCCGACCAGATCGGTCGGGTGCTCAACGACCGCTACCGCGTGGTCGCGCCGATCGGCGCGGGCGCGTCGGCCCAGGTGTTCCTGGCCGACGACACGCGGCTGCGGCGGCGCGTGGCCATCAAGCTCCTGCACGCCGGCCTGTCGGGCGACGAGGGTTTCCTGCGCCGCTTCCGGGCCGAGGCCCAGGCCGCGGCGGCCCTCAACCACCCGAACATCGTGGCCGTCTACGACTGGGGCGAGGACCGGGGCACGCCCTACCTCGTGACCGAGTACCTCGCCGGCGGCAGCCTCCGGGGCGTCCTCGACCGCGGCTACCGGCTCACGCCGAGCCAGGCGCTGCTTGTCGGCCTCGAGGCCACCCGGGCCCTCGACCACGCCCACAAGCGCGGGTTCGTGCACCGCGACATCAAGCCCGCCAACCTGCTGTTCGGCGAGGAGGGGCGGCTGCGCGTCGCCGACTTCGGCCTGGCCCGGGCCCTGGCCGAGGCGGCCTGGACCGAGCCCGCCGGCGCCGTCGTCGGCACCGCCCGCTACGCGTCGCCCGAGCAGGTGCGGGGCGAGTCGGTCGACGGCCGGGCCGATGTGTACGCGCTCACGCTGGTGCTCATCGAGGCTGTCACCGGCCGCGTGCCGTTCGCGGCCGACACCACGATCGCCACCCTGATGGCCCGCGTCGACAAGCCGATGAAGGTGCCCGATGCGCTGGGCCCGCTCCAGAAGGCGCTGGCCCGGGCCGGCCGTCCCGAGCCCGAGGAGCGCCCCGACGCCGGCGAGTTCGCGGTGGGGCTCATGGCGGTGGCCGAGGAGCTCACCCGCCCGGACCCGCTGCCGCTGGTGGCACCGGTTTCCGCCGGCGCCCACCTCGGCGTCGACCGCGACCCCACGTCGGTCACCGGCATCGTGGCCCTGCGCCCGGACGTCGCCACCCCGGTCACCGTCCCCGTGGCCCCGACCGGTCCGGTCCCCGCGGCGGCGCCGACGGCCCCTGGGTCGGGCGCACCGGCTGCGCCGTACGACGTCGACGACGACGGCGGGTACGACGAGCACGACGACGAGGCGCCCCGCCGGCGCCGGCGTTGGCCCAAGATCGTGTTCGCCGTCCTGCTGCTCGCCATCCTCGGGGTGGCCGGCGTGCTCGGGTGGCAGGCGCTGGCTGTCCCCAGCCACGAGGTCCCGGCCCTGACCGACCTGCGCCGGGCCGCGGCCGAGGAGACCATCGACGAGAACGGCTGGGCCGTCGAGGTGCTCGAGCAGCGCGAGGACGGCACCGAGGCGGGCGACGTCTTCGCCCAGTCGCCGCCGCCGGGCGAGCAGCTGAAGGAGGGGGAGACGGTCACGATCACCGTCTCCCTCGGCCAGGAGCTGCGGCCGGTCCCCTCGAGCCTGGCCGGCGCGACGCTGGCCGACGCCACGGTCGCCATCGAGTCCGCCCTGCTCACGGTGGGCCCCACCACCGAGGCGTTCGACGACACCATCCCGGCCGGCGCCGTGGTCGGCGTCGAGGAGGGCACGCCCACCGAGCTCGAGACCGGTTCCCCCGTGCCGCTGCTGCTGTCGAAGGGGCCGCGGCTCGTGCCCGAGATCCCCGCCGGTTCGACGTTCGACGAGGCCTGCTCGCTCCTGGCCACCGTCGAGCTCACCTGCGCCCGGGTCGACACCGTGAGCGACACCGTGCCGGCCGGCACGGTGATCGGCACCGCCCCGGCCGCCGGATCGCCCCAGCCCCGGGACACGGCGGTGCAGGTGTCGGTGTCGTCGGGGCCGCCGCCGCTGCCCGACGTCAGCGGCCGCAACATCGGCGAGGCGGCCACCGTCCTGCAGGACGCCGGCTACCCAGTGGTCGGCGTGCAGGGCAACCCGTTCCTGCCGGTCACGTCGACGAGTCCGCCGGCCGGCCAGCCGACGCCGCGGGGCACCGGCGTCGTCCTGGTGACGCAGTAGCAGGCGCCGCCTCCTACGATCCGCCCGACATGGGGTCCCTCGACGGTCGGGTCGCGATCATCACCGGCGCGGCCGGCGGCATCGGCCGGGCCCATGCCGCGCTGTTCGCGGCCGAGGGCGCGAGCGTCGTGGTGAACGACAT
>JACDCH010000491.1 GCA_013694495.1 Acidimicrobiia bacterium
ACGTCGACCGGGCCGGTCGCCACCTCGACCGGCGGCCACCGCAGCGGCCCCGGCAGGTGCCAGGCCTCGTAGAGCGCGAGCCGTGGGAGCGGCAGGTGCTCGACCCGCAGCGGCGGGACGAAGGGCGCAGCCGGCGGCGACGGGTGTCGAGCGGCGACGCCGACGACCTCGACGTCGGGGCGGACCTCGAGCGCCGCGGCAAGCCCCAGCACCGAGGTGGCCGTGCCCCCGGGCACCTCGTGCCAGCACTGCTCGAGCGTGAGGGCGATCCGCACAGAGCCAGGGTCGCGCACCGCCGCTCCCTATCCTCGGACGCCATGCCCGGGTTCTGGTCCGATCGTCGCGTCGTCGTCACCGGCGCCGGGGGCTTCCTCGGCCACGCCGTGCAGCGGGGCCTGATCCGGCGTGAGGCCGAGCACGTCCTCGTCCCCACGGCCGCCGACTACGACCTGCGCGACCGGGGCGCCGTCGGCGAGATGTACGCCGACCTGCAGCCCGAGCTCGTGCTCCACCTGGCGGCGCGAGTGGGTGGTATCGGAGCCAACCAGCTCCGCCCGGGCGAGCTCTACCTCGACAACCTGCTCATGGGCACCTACGTGATCGACGAGGCGCGGCTGCGGGAGACGCCCAAGGTCGTCGTCGTGGGCACGATCTGCTCGTACCCCAAGCACACCCCGGTGCCCTTCCGCGAGGAGTCGCTGTGGCAGGGGTACCCGGAGGAGACGAACGCGCCGTACGGGCTGGCCAAGCTGGCCCAGCTCGTGCAGCTCCAGTCGAACCGGGCGCAGTACGGCCAGAACGGCGTCTACGTGATGCCCACCAACCTCTACGGCCCGGGCGACAAGTTCAACGCAGCCGTGTCGCACGTGATCCCGGCCCTCATCAAGAAGTGCGTCGACGCCGCGGCCGAGCGGGCCGACCACATCGAGGTCTGGGGCACCGGCTCGGCCAGCCGCGAGTTCCTGTACGTCGACGACGCCGCCGAGGGGGTGCTCCTCGCGGCCGAGCACTACGACGGCGCCGAGCCGGTGAACCTCGGCGCCCAGCAGGAGATGCCGATCAAGGACCTCGTCGAGCTGATCGTCGAGCTCACCGGCTTCGACGGCGAGATCCGCTGGGACCGCACGAAGCCGGACGGCCAGCCCCGCCGCAGCGTCGACCCCAGCCGGGCCGCCGAGGCGTTCGGCTTCAAGGCCACCACCGACTTCCGGACCGGGCTCGAGACCACGATCTCCTGGTACCGCGAGAACAAGGTCGAGGCGGAGGCCCGCACCCACTGACCCGGGCCAGCGGGCCGGCCGGTCAGCCCAGGCGGAGCTGCTCGGCGAAGTAGGCGGCGGTGCGCTCGAGGCCTTCGCGAAGGGCGACCGTCGGCTCCCAGCCCAGCAGCGTCCGGGCCAGGGTGATGTCGGGCTTGCGCTGGGTCGGGTCGTCGACGGGCAGCGCTTCGTGGACGATCTCGGAGTCCGAGCCGGTCACGTCCTTCACGAGGTCGGCGAGCTCGAGCATCGTGAACTCGCCCGGGTTGCCGATGTTGATCGGCCCGGTGTGCTCGCCGTCGAGCAGCGCCAGGAACCCGCGCACCTCGTCGGCGACGTAGCAGAAGCTCCGGGTCTGGGTGCCCTCGCCGTACACGGTGAGCGGCTCTCCCTTGAGCGCCTGCACGAGGAAGTTCGACACGACCCGCCCGTCCTGCAACCGCATCCGGGGGCCGAAGGTGTTGAAGATGCGGACGATCCGCACCTGGAGGCCGTGGTGGCGGTGGTAGGCGAGCGTCATCGCCTCGGCGAAGCGCTTGGCCTCGTCGTAGACGCCACGGGGGCCGACGGGGTTGACGTGGCCCCAGTAGGTCTCGGGTTGGGGGTGCACCTGCGGGTCGCCGTACACCTCGCTGGTGGAGGCCAGGAAGAAGCGGGCGCCCTTGGCCTTGGCCAGGCCGAGGCAGTTGTGGGTGCCGAGGCTGCCGACCTTGAGCGTCTGGATCGGCATCTGCAGGTAGTCGACGGGCGAGGCCGGGCTGGCCAGGTGCATCACCGCGTCGACGGGGCCCGGGACCCAGACGTAGTTGCTGACGTCGTGGTGGACCATCGTGTAGCCGGGCCGGCCGAAGAGGTGCTCGACGTTGGCCGTCGACCCGGTGACGAGGTTGTCGATACAGACGACCTCGTCGCCCCGCTCGAGGAGCAGGTCGGTGAGGTGCGAGCCGAGGAACCCGGCGCCTCCGGTGACGACGACGCGCGCCATCAGACCCGGCCGATGCCGGCGTAGGCGAAGTCCCGCCGGCGCAGCGCCTCCCGGTCGAGGATGTTGCGGCCGTCGACGATGCGCCGGGCGGCGAGCGCGTCGCCGACCTTGTCGAAGTCGAGCCACCGGAACTCGTCCCACTCGGTGAGGACCAGCAGGACGGCCGCGCCCTGGCAGGCGGCGTAGGCGTCGGCCGCGATCTCGATGCCGTCGAGCGCTTTGGTCCACTTCGGGTCCGGCTTGCCGTCGACGATCGACGGGTCGTACGCCTGGATGCGGGCCCCCAGCTTGCGGAGGCGCTGGACGATCTGGAGCGCGGGCGAGTCACGGAGGTCGTCGGTGCGGGCCTTGAAGGTGAGCCCCCACACCGCGACGGGCACGCCCTCGACCGGCCCGCCGATCAGCTCCACCGCCTTCTCGGCGACGCGGTCGAACTGCTCGTCGTTGACGGCGATCACGCCCTTCAGCAGCTCGAAGTCGTACCCGGCGTCCTCGGCGATCCGCACGAGGGCCCGCGAATCCTTGGGGAAGCAGTTGTGGACCACAAGCCCGTGCGATGTCACGACGGTGTGCGCACCCGGCACGGACAGCGAGTAGACGGTGCCGTCGTAGGGCCGCCGGTCGAGATCGGTGATCCGCACCCAGGCGGCGTGCTTCTGCACGAGCCGGCGGTAGCCGGTGGGGAGGATCCGCTTCGCCTGGCGGCCAGTCGCCCGCCCCACCTCGGCCCGCTCCGCGGGCGGCAGCAGCCACAGGGCCGACTCGATCTGGTCGGCGCCGCTGATGCCGAGCCAATACGTGTCGACGGTGCTCTTCGGCGTGCGCCCGACCTCGAGACGGGCGACGATCCCGAGGTCGCCGAGCAGGCGGAGCATGCCGTCGGCGAGGGCCCGGCTGACGGTGCCGTACTCGAGTACGACGCTCGGGCCGCCGTTGACGAACGACCACGAGCCGTCGCCGTCCCACAGCCCGCGGAGCAACGCGCGCTTGTCGACGTCCGGCGCCGACCAGATCGCGTCGGGGATGCGCTTGTCGTACGCGGATCGACCGGTGCCGAGCACGTGCTCGAACCACGAAGCGAGTAGCCGGGAGCTCACGCTCACGGACCGGGTGGTGGTGAGCTGCCGGACCGACGCCTTCACGCCGAGGCCCTCCCAGTACGCCCTGACCTCGTCCACCAGGTCGTCCTCGCCGGTAGGGGCGAAGGACCAAGCGACACGGCGCCGGGCGCCGTCGGCGCCGAGGTGGCCCTCGGCCAGCCACAGCCCGATGATCCGCCAGAACCGCTCGTCGAAGGGCACGACATCGGGCACGTAGGTCCCGTTCGTCGTGGTGCCGAACCGGCCCCGCAGCGTCGGGATGCGCAGCGTCTGCAGCTCGTTCAGTCGAAGGGTCGAGGATCGGACCGCGTCGTGGCGCCGGGCCGCCGGGAGCTCGGACCGCCGCTCCGCAAGGAGTCGGGCCTGCAGATCGTCCAGCCGGACGATGACCTGGGCGGGCGTGAGCCCGGCGGCGTCGAGGCCGTCGAGGATCCGGCCGAAGCCCTGGTTGGCGGGATCGTCGAGGACCATCGGCGAACCCTGGGCCACGGGCAGCCAATCGCCCGTCGTGAGCTCGGCCGCGAGCTTGGTGGTCGGGGCGGCTGCGTCGTCGACCCCGTCGCCGACCACGAAGGGATGGTCGGCGGTCACGGTGACGCGGCGACCCATCTTCGTACGCACCGAGATCACGTCGCCGGCGTGGTGCCGAGCGGTGAACCGCGAGACGGGCAGGTACTCGGGCGTGGGCTCACCCACGCGCCACGACAGAGCCTCCCACCCGTCGGCGCCCGCTCGGTCGACGGCGGCGAAGAGCTCGTCGAACCGGAGGAGGCGCACGGGCCCCCGCCACTGGCGGACGAGCACCGTCTCGTCGCCGAGGAAGCAGCTTCCGCCCCACCCCGGGCCGGGGCGGAGGAACTCGCTGCCGATGCGGCGGTCGGAGCCCATGCCGAGCACCACGTCGTTCATGTCGGCACCGACCGCTTCGCACACCGCGGCGATGGCGTTGACGAAGCTGATCTTGGTGGCGAGGAAGGCGTTGGCCGCGTACTTGATGGTCTCGGCCGACGCCGGGTCGGTGACGATGAGCGGGGCCGACACGCCGAGGTAGAGCGCGGCGACGCGGATGGCGGCGGCCTGGTCGTCGGCGCCGATCACGATGCGGTCGGGGTTCATGAAGTCGTGCACCGCCGAGCCCTCGCGGAGGAACTCCGGGTTCGACACGACGTGGACGTCGGACCGCCCCAGCACCCGCTCGACGACGAGGGTGGACCCGACGGGCACCGTCGACTTGTTGACGACGACGGCGTCGGGCTCGAGCACCGGGCCGATCTCCGCCGCCACCCGCTCGATGAAGGAGAGGTCGGCCGAACCGTCGGCGCCCTGCGGCGTGGGCACGCACAGGTAGACGAACTCGCAGGCGGCCGCCTCGAGGTTGTCGGTGGTGAACCGCAAGCGGCCGCCCGAGAGGCCCTCGCGCAGGAAGTTGTCGAGGCCGTGCTCGAGGATCGGGCACTCGCCGCCGTTCAGCCGGGCGACGCGGGATTCGTCGACGTCGGTGCAGACGACATCGTGGCCGAGGTGCGAGAAGCATGCGGCCGTGGTGAGCCCGACGTAGCCGGCTCCGATCACACCAACTCTTGACTTCATTGAAGCTCCTTCACGAGGCGGGAGAGGGGTTCGGACCAGTGCCCGAGTGAGGGGCCACCGGCGAGGCGGAGGACGGTGTTGTCGAGCACGGAGTTGGCCGGCCGCGGCGCCGGCCGGGCCGGGACGAGCTCGGCCGTGGTGATGGACCGCACCTGGTCGGCACTGCCGCCGGCGGCCACGACCACAGCCTGGGCGAACTCGTGCCAGGACACCGGGCCCTCGTTGGTGATGTGCACGATGCCAGGCCGGCGGTGGACGGCGAGCTGGCGGATGGCGGGGACGAGGCTTTCCACGAGCGTCGGTTGCCCGATCTGGTCGTCGACGAACGCGAGCTCACGGGTGGGGTCGTCGCGCAACAGCCGCACGATGGTCTTCGGCACGTTCGACGCCCCTGCGGCGCCGCAGACCCACGACGTGCGGAGCACGGCTGCGCCCGGGCACCCCCACAGCGCCTCGCGTTCGGCGGCGGCCTTCGAGCGCCCGTAGACCGAGAGCGGGGTCACCTCGTCCCACTCGACGTACGCCCCCTTCTTCGACCCGTCGAACACGTAGTCGCTGGAAAGGTGGACCAGATGGGCGTCGAAGCGGCGGGCGGCCTCGGCGACGTGGCGGACGCCGAGCACGTTCGTCAGCCAGGCGCCGTCGGGGTGGGTCTCGCATCCGTCGACGTCCGTGCGGGCCGCGAGGTTGACGATCACGTCAGGTCGGAGGTCGCCGACGAGAGCGAGGACGGCGTCGCGCGAAGCGACATCCATCCTGGCCCGCTCGGGCGCCACGACCTCGTCGCCCCGGGCGGCGCAGAAGGCCACCAGCTCGGCGCCGACCTGGCCCCGCCCACCCGTCACGAGCAGCTTCACGCGTCCGTCCCATGCTTGAGCGGACGCCACCACCACTCGTTGTCCCGGTACCACTGCACGGTGGCCTCGAGGGCCTCGTCGAGCGTGCGCTGCTTGCGCCATCCGAGGGCCGTCACCTTCGTGATGTCGACGGAATAACGGCGGTCGTGGCCGGGCCGGTCCTCGACGTACTGCACGAGCTCCTCCCCCACCCCGAAGAGGGCGAGCAGGCGGTCGACGATGGCCCGGTTCGGCGTCTCGTTGCCGGCGCCGATGTTGTAGATCTCGCCGACCGTGCCCTGCCGGAGCACGAGGTGGACGCCGGCGCAGTGGTCGTCGACGAAGAGCCAGTCCCTCTCGTTCAGCCCGTCGCCGTAGAGGGGGATCGGCCGGCCCTCGATGAGGTTGGTGGTGAAGAGCGGGATCGCCTTCTCGGGGAACTGGTAGGGCCCGAAGTTGTTCGTGCACCGCGTCACCACCACGGGGGTGCCGTAGGTGTGGAAGTAGGACAGCGCGATGAGGTCGGAGCCCGCCTTGGAGGCCGAGTACGGCGACCGCGGGTCGAGGGGATCGGTCTCCTTCGACGACCCGACCTCGACGGAGCCGTAGACCTCGTCGGTGCCGACGTGGAGCACGCGCTCGATGTCGAGCCGGCGAGCGGTGTCGACGACGACGTTCGTGCCGAAGCAGTTGGTGACCACGAAGTCGTCGGCGCCCGCGATCGAGCGGTCGACGTGGCTCTCGGCCGCGAAGTGCACGACCGCGTCATGGCCGGCCATGGCGTCCTCGAGGGTGCCGGGGTCGCAGATGTCGCCCTTGACGAACGAGTAGCGCGGGTCGTCGTCGCAGTCGCGCAGCGTGGAGAGGTTCCCGGCGTACGTGAGCGCGTCGTAGACGGTGACCTCGTCGTCGGTCTCGCGCAGGACGTGGCGCACGTAGTTCGAGCCGATGAACCCGGCGCCGCCGGTGACCAGGATCTTCACGTGCGATCACCCCGTCCCGGCGACCCGGAACCGTGCGGCTCCGGCACGTGTCCAACCCGCCGCAGGCGCTGGGGGTCGGGGGGCGGAGCCCCCAGGAGTCGGCCGCAGGGCGACGAAGTCGGCCGAGGACCGCAACCGTCCGAGCGGAGCGAGGGCCGAACAACTCGACCGAACGGAGCGAAGCGAGTGAGGTCGAAACTCATGGGCGCAGGGCCCGGTGCGGGCGACGGCCGGCGTCGAGGTCGGCGCGGTGGGGGTTGGTGCGGTCGCGCTCCGAGAGGACCGGGTCGGTGACGCCCCAGTCGGCCCCGATGGCGGGGTCGTCCCAGGCGACGCCGAGCTCGTCGGCGGGGTTGTAGTAGCCGTCCACCAGATACGTGATCGTCATGTCGGTGAGCGAGGCGAAGCCGTGGGCCACGCCCGGCGGGATGAACACGCCGCGGTGGTCGTGGCTGCCGTCGGGGCCCAACCCGGCGCCGAGGTCGAGCGTGAGGGTGGCGCCGTCGGTGTGCGAGCCCTCCCTGAGGTCGTGGAGCACCACCCGGGCGCGGCCCATGGGCACGTACCAGTAGTCGGCCTGGTGGAGGTGGTAGTGGAGCCCGACGATGCAGCCGGCCGTGCGGTCGGCCCGGTTCGACTGGACCATCTCCCTGCCCTCGGGGAACCACTGCCGCCGGTAGGTCTCGACGAAGCAGCCCCGCTCGTCGCCGTGGACCGCCGGCGTCACGATGCGCACGCCGTCGATCTGCTCCGAACGCTCGATGTCGGCCATCAGGCTTCCCTGACGCCTTCTACGACGAAGCGGCGACACCCGAGCGGTCCAGCCCGCCGGAGGCGCTGGGGGCCTGGGGGCGGAGCCCCCAGGTATCGGCCGCAGGGCGACGAAGTCGGCCGAGGACCGGCACAGGCCCGACGTAGTCGGGTCGTCAAGGCTCGACCGAACGGAGCGAAGCGAGTGAGGTCGAAACTCATTCGCTCATCCCAGGTCGACGGAGGAGTCGTCGCCGAGCATGAGGCGGGTCGCTGACGGCCGGTTGCCGGACCGACCGACCTCGCAGCCCCGACCGACGAGGGAGTCCATGAGGCGCGGGACGCCCACGACCCGGCTGCCGTCCATGACGACCGAGTGCTCGACCTCGCTCGACACGATCTCGCACCCGGCGCCGATGGCCGTGTACGGACCGATGTAGCTGCCCACCAACCGGGCCCCGGCGCCGATGATCGCCGGTCCCCGCACCTGGGTGTCGATCAGCACGGCACCGGGCTCGACGACCACCCGACCGTCGACCCGGGACGAACCCTGGAGCTCGCCGTCCATGCGGGGCTCGAGGATCTCGAGCACCCTGGCGTTCGACTCGAGCAGCGGGTCCTTCTTGCCGGTGTCGAGCCACCAGCCGTCGAGCTCCTCGTGACGCACGGGATGGCCCTGGTCGATGATCCACTGGATCGCGTCGGTGATCTCGAGCTCACCGCGCTCCGACGGCGCGATGGCCGCCACGGCGTCGTGGACGAGCGGCGTGAACAGGTAGACGCCGACCAGGGCCAGGTCCGACGGCGGGTCGTCCGGCTTCTCGACCAGCCGCACGACGCCGCCCTGCGGGTCGAGCTCTGCCACCCCGAAGCGATGGGGGTCGGGGACCTTGCACAGGAGGATCTGGGCGGCCGGGGGCGGGCTGCCGCCATCGAGCGGGGGCTGGGCGCCGGCGCGGTGGTCGGCTTCGAAGGCGGCGACGAAACCGGCCAGGCCCTGCTGCAGCATGTTGTCGCCGAGGTACATGACGAAGTCGTCGTCGGCCAGGAACTCGCGGCTGATGAGCACGCAGTGGGCCAGGCCGAGCGGCGCCTCCTGGTGGATGTACGTGATCCGGGCGCCGAACTGGCTGCCGTCGCCGACCGCCTCGATGATCTCCGCCGCGGTGTCGCCGCCGACGACGATGCCGATGTCGGTGATGCCGGCCGCGGCCATGGCGTCGATGCCGTAGAACAGGATGGGCCGGTTGGCCACCGGTACGAGCTGCTTGGCCCTCGTGTGCGTGAGGGGCCGCAGGCGCGTTCCCGCGCCGCCTGAGAGGATGAGGCCCTTCACGGTGCGGCGATGGTAGAGGCTGGCCCGCGTCCGGTCGGCGGGCGGTGCCCGGGGTGCGCGCTCAGCAGGTGGCGCTGGCGACCGAGTCGGGGACCTCGCCGACGACCTCCGTCGTCGTGGTGCTCCCCGAACCGCCCGCCGCCGGCGTCGTCGTCGCCGTCGTCTCGGTGGTGCCCGTCCCGACCGTCACGAGGCCTGGCGTCGGGGGGCGCAGCTCGGGGGCGACGCCGGGCCAGTCGGCTCCGATGACGAGGCTGACGTCGGCCCCGATCACGAAGTCGATCTCGGCCACCACGGGGTCGACGGCGAGGGCCGACGCCAGCAGCGCGGCCTGGGCCTCGTTGCCGGCCCGGTGGTACACCGTGGTGGTCGCGATGTCGAAGGACTCGGCGTCGCCGGTGGCCTCCGGTGGCACCACGAAGCCGAGGGCCCGCAGCCCGTGGGCCGCCTGGCCCCCGAGCCCCGACGTGAGGGTGCCGTTCTGCACCTGCACGACGGTGTTGTCGGGGGCCACCCGGCCGGGGTCCTCGCCCCGGAAGACGTCGAGGATCGGCTGGGCCCGGGGCGCGTCGAGCCGCAGTACCTGGGCGCCGCCGGCGACCGCGTCGAACACCGGCAGCGCGTACGTCCGCAGGTCGTCCGGGTTGAACTGGCGGAAGGCGTTGCCGAGGGCGGCGAGGTCGCCGGTGGGGAGGTCGCCGTCGAGGGTGATGGCGCGGGTGCCGGCGGATACGAGGTCGGCCAGGACCACCGGGTTGCGGGCCCCCCGCTGGAACGCCCGGTGCAGGACCCGGCGGATGAAGTCCTGCTGGCGGCTGATGCGGCCGAGGTCGCCGGTCGGGTCGGTGTCCCAGCCGCCGTCGCGGAGCACCTCGTAGGCCCGGGAGCGGGCGTAGGCGAGGGCCTGCACGGGATCGAGGGTGACGCAGCCCGCCTCGGGGACGTTCAGCCCCGAGTTGCGGTCGCGGACGGGCTCGGGGAAGAAGACGGGCACGCCGCCGATGGCGCCCACGAGGTCGCGGAAGCCCTGGAAGTCGAGCTCGACGTAGTGGTGGATGGGGAGGTCGAGGGCGTCGTTGATCGTGGCCAGCAGCCGGGCCGGCCCCTCGCCCTCGATGGCGCGGTTGATCCGGGCGCTGCCGCCGGTGCCCGAGATCGGCACGTAGAGGTCGCGGGGCAGCGACAGCACCGACGCCTGGCCGGCCGTGGGGTCGAGCCGGATCACCATCAGCGTGTCGGTGCGTACGCCGCTGTCGCGGCCGATGCGGACCGGGTCGTCGTCGGCCAGGCCGTCGGCCGAGTCCGTGCCGATCACCAGGAAGTTCTGGGCCTGACCCGACGGGCCCGCCCCCTCGGTCTCGGAGGCGAGCTCCTCGCCGAGCTCGATGCGGGGGATCTCCCGGATCCGCTGCCACGTCCAGGTGAGCGTGCCGGCCAGCACGAGGCACGTGACGCAGGCGACCGCGTTGAGGGCGAGCACGAACCGCTGCAGGTTGGAGCGGTACCGGCGGCGGAGCCGATGCTGGGCGCGGCTCACTCTCGCGTCACGAGACCGGGAGCCCGAGGCCCCGGCTGATCACCAGTCGCTGGATCTCGCTCGTGCCTTCGCCGATCTCGAGGATCTTGGCGTCGCGGTACTGGCGGGCGACGAGCGTCTCATCCATGAAGCCGTAGCCCCCGAAGACCTGGGTGGCCATGCGGGTGGCGGTGACCGCGCTCTCCGTCGAGTGCAGCTTCGCCATGGCCGCCGCCTGCTTGTAGGGCTGGCCGGTGTCGTGGCGCCACGCCGCCTCGTAGGTGAGGAGGCGGGCCGACTCGTAGAGCACCGCCAGGTCGGCGCAGGCGAACGCCACGGCCTGGTTGGCCCCGATGGGTCGGCCGAAGGCGTGGCGCTCCTTGGCGTAGGCGGTGGCCTCCTCGAGGCAGCAGCGGATCACGCCACAGGCCAGCGCCGAGATGGCGACCCGGCCCTCGTCGAGGATGCCGAGGAACTGGGCGAAGCCCCTGCCCCGCTCGCCGAGGAGGTTGGCCTCCGGGACGCGGCAGCCGGTGAACGAGAGCCCGTGCGTGTCGGAGGCGTGCCAGCCCATCTTGCGGTAGGGCGGCTGCACCTCGAAGCCCGGCGTGCCGGCCGGCACGACCACGGTGCTGATCTCGCCCGGCCCGGTGCGGGCGGTGACGGTGACGATCGACGTGATCGGGGTGCCCGAGTTCGTGATGAACGCCTTCTCGCCGTCGATCACCCACTCACCGGCGGCCTCGTCGAGCGCGGCCGTGGTGCGGGTGCCGCCGGCGTCGCTACCGGCATCGGGCTCCGTGAGGCCGAAGCCGCCGAGGCGGCGACCGGCGCACAGGTCGGGTAGCCACGCCTGCTTCTGCTCCTCCGTGCCGAACAGGTGGAGCGGCATGGCGCCGAGCCCGACGCCCGCTTCCAGCGTGATGGCCACCGACTGGTCCCAGCGGCCGAGCTCCTCGATGGCGAGGCAGAGCGTCGTGAGATCGGACCCGCCACCGCCGTACTCCTCGGGGAAAGGGATGCCGAACAGTCCGAGCTCACCCATGGCCAGGACGGTGTCGGTGGGGAACGAGTGGTCGCGGTCCCAGGCCTCGGCGTGCGGCGCGACCTCGGCGACGGCGAAGTCGCGGACGAGCTTGCGGACGGCGTCCTGCTCCTCGGTCAGCTCGAACGGCACCGGGCGGAGGTTACGTGAGCGAGCTTGCGAGCGAACCGACGTCACCGCTCCCTTCTCGATGCGGAGCTTGCGGAGCATCGAGC
>JACDCH010000492.1 GCA_013694495.1 Acidimicrobiia bacterium
GCGGCGGCGAGCCGGTCCATCTGCGCCTCGTGGGCGAAGCACACCTGCACCGCGCCGAAGCCCCGCATCGCGCCGCAGGGCGGGTTGTTCGTGCGCACGACGACCGCATCGATGCGGGCGCTCGGCACCTTGTACGGGCCGCAAGCGAAGCGGGCGCCGTTGGCCACCACCGCGAACGAGGACGACGCGTAGGCCCCGCCGTCGAACAGGACCTCGGCCTCGACCCGCACGAGCCGGCCGTCGCGGTCGGCGTGGTGGCGGTAGCGCATCTGCGCCGGGTGGCGGTGCACGTGGCCGAGGAACGACTCGGCCCGCTGGTAGCTCATGCGCACCGGCCGACCAGTGCGCAGCGCCAGCAGGCAGGCGTGGACCTGGATCGAAACATCCTCGCGGGCGCCGAACGCGCCGCCCACGCCGGCGAGGTGCAGGCGGACGTCGTCGACCGGGAGGCCGAGGCACGCCGCCACCTGGTCGCGATCGTGGTGGAGCCACTGGGTCGCGACCCACAGGTCGACGCCTCCCTGGCCGTCGGGAACGGCCAGCCCGGCCTCGGGCCCGAGGAACGCCTGGTCCTGCATGCCGACCGCGTACACGCCCTCGACGACGACCTCGCCCTCGACGCCTTGGTCGCCGTGCTCGATGACGATGCGGCGGACGACGTTGCCGTCGGGGTGGATCGGCGGCGCCGCCTCGGCCGTGGTGGGGTCGACGAGCGGATCGAGGAGCTCGTAGTCGATGACGATCGCCTCGAGGGCCCGCCGGGCGGTGTCGGGGTGGTCGGCGGCCACGACGGCGACGGCCTCGCCCACGTAGCGCACGACGTCGGGCGCGAACACGGGTTGGTCGGCCGAGATGAGGCCGTAGTGCAGCTGCCCCGGGACGTCCTCGGCGGTGAGCACCGTGGCCACGCCGGCGACGGTCAGGGCCGGCCCGACGTCGATCGAGCGGATGCGGGCGTAGGGGTGGGGCGAGCGCAGCGTGCGACCGAACAGCACCCCTTCGGCGTCGAGGTCGGAGGCGAAGGCGAAGCGCCCGGCCACCTTGGCGGGCGCGTCGGGGCGGACGGGGCTGTCGCCGAGGCAGCCCCCGGCGGCGGGTGGCGCGACGGGCGAGCGGGTGGTGGTGTCGGTGGTGGTGTCGGTCACGACGGCGACCCGCCCCGGCGTTCGACGACGACCCGAGCGACGGCGTCGACGATGCGGCCGTAGCCGGTGCAGCGACAGAGGTTGCCGGCCAGCGCCTCCCGCACGTCGAAGGGCTCCGGCTCGGGCACCCGCCCGAGCAGGTCGTGGATGGCGACGACGAAGCCTGGCGTGCAGAACCCGCACTGCACCGCGCCGGCCTCGGCCATGGCCCGCTGCACATCGGTGAGGACGCCCTCGTCGCCGGGCTCGGAGCCGCTCGGCGCGAGGCCCTCGACGGTGGTGATCTCGCACCCGACGGCGGCCTCGGCCAGCTCGAGGCAGCTGCACACCAGAACACGGTCGACGAGCACCGAGCACGAGCCGCACTCCCCCTGCTCGCACGCGTCCTTCGACCCGGGCAGCCCGAGCCGGCGCCGCAGCACGTACAGCAGGCTCTCGCCCGGGAAGTCGGAGTCCACGACATGGTCCTCGCCGTTCACCCGCAGCGCGTAGGCGTCGGTCACGGCACCACCGGCGCCGGGAAGGCCCGCTCGAGGGCGCGACGGGCCAGCACCCCCGCCGCCGTGCGCCGGTACGCAGCAGTCGCGCGGTGGTCGTCGATGGGGCGGGCCGCGGCCGCCAGCTGCGACCCGAACTCGGCCGCCACGCTCCCGTCGTTCAGCCGACCCGCGTCCCAGTCGATGCGGCCGGCGACCCACGCCTCGGCCTCGGGCGCCCGGACCGGCACCGGACCGACCGCCCCGAGCACGCAGCGCACGGTCCGCTCCGTCCGCCGCACGACCAACGCGCAGCTTGCCACCGCGATGACCATCGCGTTGCGGACGCCGATCTTGAGGTACTCCTGCGGGCCGTCGGCGGCGGGCAGCCGCACCTCCGCCACCAGCTCGTCGGGGTCGAGGGCGGAGCGCTTCGGGCCGGTGAGGAACTGCTCGACGGGCATGCGGCGCTCCCCGCGGTGCGAGACGAGCACGACCTCCGCCCCGAGCGCCACGAGCACCGGCAACGTGTCCCCCGCCGGCGAGGCGGTGGCGAGGTTGCCCCCGATCGTCCCGGTATTGCGGATCTGGGGGCTGCCGACCGTGCGGGCCGCCATCGCCAGGCCCGGCGCCAGGGCGGCGAGATCGGGGGCGAGGAGGTCGGTATAGGTGGTGGCCCCGCCGAGGACGAGCTCGTCGCCCTCCCGCTGCCAGCCCCGCAGGCCGTCGACGCGGCGCAGGCTGAGCACCGACGCGGGGCGGTGGCGACCGTCGTTCACCCCGACCATGAGGTCGGTCCCGCCGGCGAGCACGGTGATGCCCGGATCGTCGGCCAGGGCGGCGACGGCGGCAGCGAGGGTGGTGGGAGCGATGACGGTCATGCCGGGCAACAGGGTTGTCGACGGCAAGGAACCGCCGTGGTCAGCAGTGTTGCGCGTTCGTGAACCGGCGCGCTGACGGTGCGGATCGGGCCGGACGTACGATCCGCCGGTGACGCGTCTCCCCCCCGCTCCCGACGGGCTGGCGTGACGGCCCCTGAGGACGATCCCGTCGTCGCCACGGTCGAGCGCAACGGCTTCGTCGAGAGCCGGCACCGCGGCCGGGTGGTGGGCCTCGCTCCCGACGGCAAAACCGGGGTGTCCATCGGGGCCGGCGAGGAGCTGTTGCTCCTGCGCAGCTGCGCCAAGCCCCTCCAGGCCGCCGGCCTCGTGCGGGCCGGCCTCGACGTCGACGGGTCGGAACTCGCCATCGCCAGCGCCAGCCACGACGGCACGCCGGCGCACCTCGACGTGGTGCGAGCGCTCCTGGCCGGCGCCGGCCTCGACGAGCAGGTGCTCGACAACACGCCCGCACTCCCGCTCGAGCCGGCTGCTGCCGCGGCACAGTTGCTCGACGGCGGCCCCACCCGCCTGCACCAGAACTGCTCGGGCAAGCACGCCGCCATGCTCGCCACCTGCGTCGCCAACGGCTGGCCGACCGCGGGCTACCTCGACCGCGACCACCCGGTGCAGCAGGCCATCCTCGCCGCCATCGAGGACCTCGCAGGCGAGCCGGTCGCCCACGTGGCCACCGACGGCTGCGGCGCGCCCATCGCCGCCGTCTCCCTGCTCGGCCTCGCCCGCGCCTTCCGCCGGCTCGCCACCGCGCCGCCGAACTCGCCCGAGGGT
>JACDCH010000493.1 GCA_013694495.1 Acidimicrobiia bacterium
CCTCGAGATGCGTCCGCGTTCGGGCTACAGCGCCTCTGGACCCGCCTCGCCGGTGCGGATGCGGACGACCGACTCGACCGGCGTCACCCAGATCTTGCCGTCGCCGATCTTGCCCGTTCGCGCCGCCTCGACCAGCGCCGTGACCACGGTGTCGAGCTCGGCGTCGTCGACGAGGATTTCGAACCGCACCTTGGGCACGAAGTCGACCGTGTACTCGGCGCCCCGGTACACCTCCGTGTGGCCGGCCTGCCGGCCGAAGCCCTGGACCTCGGTGACCGTCATGCCCTGGACGCCGGCGCCCTTGAGGGCCTCCTTCACGTCGTCGAGCTTGAAGGGCTTGATGGTGGCGGTGATGAGCTTCATCGGGTCTGATCCTTTCAGGCCGAGTAGGCCGTCTCGGCGTGCTGGGACAGGTCGAGGCCGGTGTCCTCGTCCTCTTCGTCGACCCGGAGGCCGAGCGTGAGGTCGATGGCCTTGGCGAGGATGAAGGTCATCACGCCGCAGAACAGAATGGTCGCACCGGCGGCCGTCAGCTGGTCGATGAGCAGGTCCGTGCCGCCGCCGGCGAACACGCCGTCGAAGCCGAAGCTGTTGTACTGCGTGTCACCGAAGAAGCCGAGCAGCAGCGAGCCGGTGAGCCCGCCCACGAGGTGGACGGCGATCACGTCGAGGCTGTCGTCGAGCTTCAGCGCCTTCTTGATGGAGATGGCGATGTAGCAGATGACGCCGGCCAGGAAGCCGATGATGAGCGGCGAAGCGCCACCCACGAAGCCGGCGCACGGCGTGATGGCGACGAGGCCCGCCACCGCGCCGGAGGCGGCGCCCAGCGTCGTGGCGTGACCGCCCTTGAGCCTCTCGACGAGGAGCCAGCCGAGCATGGCGGCGGCGGCGGCGACGTTCGTGTTGATGAGCGCCTGGGCTGCCACACCGCTGGCACTGAGGGCCGAGCCGGCGTTGAAGCCGAACCAACCGAACCACAGGATGCCGGTGCCGATGAGGGTCCAGGGCAGGTTGTGGGGCGGCATCGGGGTGTTCGGGTAGCCCCGGCGGCGGCCGAGGACGGCGGCCAGGACGGCGGCGGCCACGCCGGCGTTGATGTGGATGGCGGTGCCGCCGGCGAAGTCGAGGGCGCCCCGCTTGAAGAGCCAACCGGTCGGGCTGAACACCCAGTGGGCCACCGGCGAGTACACCAGCAGCGACCAGAGGCCGAGGAAGACCGCCCACGACCTGAACTTCATCCGGTCGGCGACGGCGCCCGTGATCAGCGCCGGCGTGATGATGGCGAACATCATCTGGAACGCCACGAACACGAGCGGCGGGATGATCAGACCGAAGTCCAGCCCCGACGCCTCGTCGAGCGCATAGCCCGGCAGGCCGGTGATGAAGGCGCCGTCGGCGTCGGTCAGGTGCAGGTCGGCGAGGAAGGCGAAGTCGAAGTTGCCGATGTAGCTGCCGCCGTCGCCGAAGGCGAGGGAGAAGCCGACCACCACCCACAGCACGCTGATCAGGCCCATGGAGAAGAAGTTCTGCATGAGCATGCCGAGGACGTTCTTGCTCCGGACCATGCCGCCGTAGAAGAACGCCAGCCCCGGCGTCATGAACAGGATCATGGCGGCGGATACGAGCACCCAGGCAGTTGCGCCGGTGTCGATCGTGTACACGGGAATCGCTCCAATCAGCTGACGTCAGGTCGGCGACAGGTTGACGGGAGCCCGTTTCGCGGTCGTTCCTCCGTGGTTGCCGTGGCGTGAGGAGCGTGTTACGGCTCTGTTTCGCGATCCGGGGGCCCGCGGAACCAGCCCGGCGCCGGACGCCGCTCGCCTAGGATCGGCCCGATGCCGGCCACGATCCTCGTCGTCGACGACGACCCCGTGATCCTCCAGCTCCTCCAGGTCAACTTCGAGATGGAGGGCTTCACGGTGATCACGGCGGCCGACGGCGTCGAGGGCGTCGCCCGGGCCCAGGCCGACAAGCCCGACGTGGTCGTGAGCGACGTGATGATGCCCAACAAGTCGGGGCTCGAGCTCGTCGCCGACCTCAAGGCCGACGACGCCACGAAGTCGATCCCCGTGCTGCTGCTCACCGCCAAGGCGCAGTGGAACGACGTGGCCTCGGGCCTCGAGTCCGGCGCCGACGACTACGTCACCAAGCCGTTCGAACCGCTCGAGCTCGTCGACAGGGTCAACCGCCTGCTCGACTCCCTCAAGCGAACCTGACCTCCCCGGGAGATCCTTCCGTGCTGCGCGACGACCTCGCCTCTGCCCTGCGCGCCACCCTGGGCGCCGCCGGCGTCGACGCGCCCGACGACGTGCACCTCGAGCGCCCGGCCCGGCGCGAGCACGGCGACTGGTCGAGCAACGTCGCCCTGGCCACGGCCAAGCGGGCGGGCCGCAACCCGCGGGAGCTCGGCCAGCAGCTCGTCGACCTCCTGTCGGCCGATCCGCCCACCCACGTCACCAAGGTCGAGCTGGCCGGGCCCGGCTTCGTCAACTTCCACCTCGCCGACGACTGGCTGCACGCAGTGCTGCGCGAGGTCGTGGTCGACGGCGTCGACGGCTACGCCCGCCCCGACCTCGGGCACGGCCGCAGGGTCAACGTCGAGTTCGTGTCGGCCAACCCGACCGGCCCGCTGCACGCCGGCGGCGGTCGCTGGGCGGTGTTCGGCGACGCGCTCGGCAACCTCCTCGAGCGCACCGGCCACGTCGTGCACCGCGAGTACTACCTCAACGACCGCGGCAACCAGATGCGCCTCTTCGGGGCATCGTTGGCCGCGGCCAAGGCGGGCGAGCCCACGCCGGAGGACGGGTACCGCGGCGGCTACATCACCGACTGGTCCGCTGAGATGCCCGACGGCGTCGACCCCGCGGCGTGGGGCTACGACCGGGTCAAGCGCGACCTGCGCGACTCGCTGGGGTCCATCGGCGTGCAGTTCGACACGTGGTTCAGCGAGCAGTCGCTCGTCGATTCGGGCGCAGTCGAGGCCACCCTCGCCGAGCTGCGGGCGAACGACATGGCCTACGACGCCGACGGCGCCACGTGGATCCGCACGGAGCAGTTCGGCGACCGCAAGGACCAGGTGATCGTCCGCAGCGACGGCGAGTACGCATACCTCCTGCCCGACCTCGCCTACCACCGCGACAAGTTCGGCCGGGGCTGGGAGCTGCTCATCGACGTCTGGGGCGCCGACCACCACGGCTACGTCCCCAGCCTGAAGGCTGCGCTCCGCTGCATCGGGCACGACCCCGACGAGCTCGAGCTGGTGCTCGGCCAGCTGGTGAAGCTCATCCGCGACGGCAAGGAGGTCCGCCTCTCGAAGCGGGCCGGCACCCTTGTGCTGCTCGACGACCTCGTCACCCAGGTCGGCCCCGACGTGGCCCGCCTCACGTTCCTCCTGCAGTCGCTCGACACCACGCAGACCGTCGACCTCGACGCCATCACGAGCCAGTCGATGGACAACCCCGTGTACTACGTGCAGTACGCGAACGCTCGGATCCACTCGATCGCCAAGCGGGCCACCGAGCAGGGCGTGGCCCGGGTGCCGCTCGACGCCGCCGACCTGTCGCTCCTCGTGCACGAGCGCGAGCTCGAGGTGCTGCGGATCCTCGAGCAGCTGCCCGACGTCGTGCGCCTCGCCGCCCTCGAGCGGGCGCCGCACAAGGTCGCCACCTGGGTGCGCGAGCTCGCCGACCGCTTCCACGGCTTCTACCACGACTGCTACGTGATGGGTGAGGGCGTGGCGCCGGAGCTCACGCAGGCGCGCCTGTGGCTGGTGGAGTCGGCCCGCATCGGCCTGGCCATCGGCCTCGACCTGCTCGGGGTGTCCGCGCCGGAGACGATGTAGTGCCGGGGGCGTTGCCCTGGGCTTTGCTCCCGGACACCGCGGCGGTCGGTGCCGACGGCTGGGTCGAGATCGGCGGCTGCTCCACCCAGGACCTCGTCGCGGCCCACGGCACGCCGCTGTTCGTCTACGACGAGGAGCACCTGCGGGCCCGCTGCCGCGAGGCGGTGGCCGCGTTCCCGGCGGGCGTGGCCTACGCGACCAAGGCCTTCCTGTGCCGGGCCATGGCCCGCCTCGCCCACGAGGAGGGCATGGACCTCGACGTCGCAACCGGGGGCGAGCTGCACGTGGCCATCGCCGCCGGCGTGCCGGCCGAGCGCCTGGTCTTGCACGGCAACAACAAGTCCGGGGCCGAGCTCGCCACGGCTCTCGCCCTCGGCGTGGGGCGGATCGTCGTCGACAGCAACGACGAGCTCGACCGGATCGAGCGGCTGGTGGCGGCGGGGGCGCCGAAGCCGACGGTGCTGCTGCGCATCACCCCCGGCGTCGAGGCCCACACGCACGAGTTCGTGCGCACCGGGCAGATCGACTCGAAGTTCGGCTTCGGCGTGATCGAGGGCATCGCCGACCGCGCCCTGGCCCGGGCCGCCGACAACCCCCACGTCGACCTCGCCGGCATCCACGTGCACATCGGCAGCCAGGTGTTCGTCGCCGACTTCTTCCACCAGGCGATCGAGGTGCTGGCCCCGTTCGTGAACCGGTTCGGCCTGCCGGAGCTCGTGATCGGCGGCGGCCTCGGCGTCGCCTACGTCGAGGGGGAGGAGGCGCCGACGATCGGCGAGTGGGCCACGTCGGTGCACGAGGCGTGCGCGGTGGCGGGCATCACCGCCCGCATCGGGGCCGAACCGGGCCGCTCGATCGTCGCCGGCGCGGCGGTGACGCTCTACACGGCCGGCACCGTGAAGGCGCTGCCCGGGCTGCGCACCTACGTCGCCGTCGACGGCGGCATGAGCGACAACCCGCGCCCGGTGCTCTACGGCAGCGGCTACGAGGTGTTCCTGCCCCGAGCGGCCACGGCGGCCCGCCCCCGGACGGTGACGCTGGTCGGGAAGCACTGCGAGTCCGGTGACCTGCTCGTGCGCGACGCCGCCGTGCCCGACGACCTGGCGGTCGGCGACATCGTGGCCACGCCCGTGACCGGCGCCTATGGCCACTCGATGGGCAGCAACTACAACAAGGTGCTCCGCCCCCCGGTGGTGTTCTGCCGGGACGGCGACGCCCGCCTCGTCGTGCGCCGGGAGACCGAGGCCGACCTCCTCGCCACCGACGTCGGCTGAATTTCGAGCTCACTCGTTCGGCTGCTGTCGCAAGGGTTCTTGCTCCGCGAACCATCGAGCCGCTCGCGACGTTTCGCAAGAACCCAAGCGATCACTCCGTTCGCTCGAGTTCGACGGACCCTGCTGCTCTCGGGGCTGTTGCGGTCCTCGGCCGACTTCGTCGCCCTGCGGCCGATGCCTGGGGGCTCCGCCCCCAGACCCC
>JACDCH010000526.1 GCA_013694495.1 Acidimicrobiia bacterium
CCCCTCGGCCCGGCGGCGCCGGCGCGGCGGCCGTGGTCGCGGCGGTGCCGGCAACAGCGGCGGCAACAGCGGTTTGGGCGGTGGCGGGAGCCGGTCCACCGCCCGTCCCGTCGAGTCGGCGCCCTACGACGCGCCGATCGACCTCGACGACGACGAGTTCGCGAAGCGGCGGGGCCGGGAGCGGAAGGGCCGCCCGGTCGGTCGCTACCTCATGTGCGTGCACGTGCAGCGCGAGCCCGACGAGCACGGCGTGCTCCAGCACGTCGCCACCCAGATCGCCGTCCTGGAGGGCCGGTCACTCACCGAGCACTACGTGAGCCGCCCGTCCGACGACGTCAGCCAGATCCACGGCAACGTGTACCTGGGCAAGGTCCAGAACGTGTTGCCGGGCATGGAGGCGGCCTTCGTCGACATCGGCACCCCGAAGAACGCGGTGCTGTACCGGGGCGACGTGCAGTACGACAAGGAGGACATCGAGGCGGGCACGAAGGGCGAGCCCAAGATCGAGCAGATCCTCAAGGCCCGCCAGACGATCCTGTGCCAGGTCACGAAGAACCCGATCGCCCACAAGGGCGCCCGGCTCACCCAGGAGGTCTCGCTGCCGGGGCGGTTCGTCGTGCTCATCCCGAACAGCTCCACCTACGGCATCTCGAAGCGCCTGCCCGACGACGAGCGCAAGCGGCTTCGCGCCGTGCTCGACAAGGTCAAGCCGGCCCAGCACGGCGTCATCGTCCGGACCGCCGCCGAAGGCGTCACCAGCGAGGAGCTCGAGCGCGATGTCACCCGGCTGCTGAAGCAGTGGGCGCAGATCACCGACCTCGCCCAGCGGAGCCAGGCGCCGACGCTGCTCTACCGGGAGCCCGAGATGGGCCTGCGGATCATCCGCGAGGAGTTCAACGCCGAGTTCCGGGGCGTCGTGATCGACGACCGCGAGCTCTACGAGGAGGTCAGGGACTACGTCGGCTTCATCAGCCCGGCGCTGGCCGAGCGGGTGGAGTTCTACGACCCCGAGGCCGAGCCTCTACCGCTGTACGAGCGCAACCACATCCACGAGCAGCTGCACAAGGCGCTCGACCGCAAGGTGTGGCTGCCCTCGGGCGGGTCGCTGATCATCGAGCACACCGAGGCGCTCACGGTCATCGACATCAACACCGGCAAGAACGTGGGCACCTCGAGCCTCGAGGAGACGGTGTTCCGCAACAACATGGAGGCCGCCGACGAGATCGCCCGTCAGCTCCGCCTGCGCGACATCGGCGGGATCATCGTGATCGACTACATCGACATGGAGGTCCGCGACAACCGGGAGCAGGTCATCCGCCGGTTCCGCGACGCGCTGGCCCGCGACAAGACCCGCACCCAGGTGTTCGACATCTCCGAGCTCGGGCTGGTGGAGATGACCCGCAAGCGCATCGGCGAGGGCCTGCTCGAGAGCTTCGCCCAGCGCTGCCCGCACTGCGACGGGCGGGGCGTCCAGATCGACCACCACCTGCTCGGCGGGGAGTGAGGGGCGAGGCCGTGGCCGTCGAGAAGTGGGACGTCAGGGTGGGCGACCAGGAGCGCGAGGCGTGCGTCGAGGACCTGCGTACGCACTTCGCCGTCGGCCGGCTCACGCTGGACGAGTTCGAGGAGCGCACGACGAGCGCCCTGGCGGCTCGCGTCCAGGCCGACCTGGCCAACCTGACCGCCGACCTGCCGGCCCTCCGACGAGCGCCGAGCGGGGCGCCCGTCCGCCAGCTGACCCCGCGCCAACTGGACAACTGGGACATCGCGTTCCGGATCCACGTCGGCATCTGGGCAGTGCTGTCGTTGTTCTTCGTGCTGCTGGGGGTCGTGACGTGGGGCGCCTGGCCCGTGTACCCGATCCTCGGCATCGGGGTGACGGTCGGCATCCACGCGGCGATCCGGGCGGCGGTCCGACCCCCGTCTTGAGCCCTGCGGCGGCCACCGGGTAGCTTCTCCGACCCTATGTATGCAGTGATCGCCACGGGCGGGAAGCAGACCAGGGTCGCGCCGGGCGACACCATCGAGGTCGAGCTCCTCGGCGTGGACGAGGGGACCGACGTCACGTTCCGGCCGGTGCTCGTCGTCGACGGCGACTCCGTGCTCGCCGGCGCCGACCTCGCCGGGGCCTCCGTGGCCGGCCGGGTCGTGGGTCGCAGCAAGGGCCCCAAGATCGACGGCATGAAGTACAAGAACAAGACGAACTCACGTCGTCGCTTCGGCCACCGCCAGCACTACGACCGCGTGGAGATCACCGGCATCAGCACGTCCGACGAGAAGCAGGGCTAGGGAGCACGACATGTCGAAGACCAAGGGCGCCGGCTCCACCAAGAACGGGCGCGACTCCGCCGCCCAGCGCCTCGGCGTGAAGGTGTACGACGGCACCGTCGTCACCGCCGGATCGATCATCGTGCGCCAGCGCGGCACCCGCTTCCACCCCGGCGAGAACGTCGGCCGCGGCGGCGACGACACGCTCTTCGCCACCGCTCCCGGCTCGGTGAAGTTCGGCAACCGCAAGGGCCGCAAGGTCGTCGACATCCTCCCGGTGGCCGACGCCGTCTAGCGAGCCCACCCTGGTGAGGGCAAGACGCAGTCGACCTCGCCGTCGAATATCGCCCCCACTTTGGTTTAGTCGCGGGCTCCTGGTGCCGATCAGCACGTAGAGCGGTCTCCCGAGAGAGTGGGCCTTTGGTGAATCATCCTCACACGAGCGCGGGCGCGCAGAGGGAAGGCCGACCGGCCGCAGCCGAACGGGGCCATCATCAGCAACGCACGGGCGCCCGCCCGTTCCGGGCGCGCTCGTCATCCGCGGGCCGCCAGCGCGGCGCAGTCCTCATCGAGTTCGCGATCGTCGCGCCGCTCCTCTTCGCGTTGTTGCTCGCATTGATCACCGGGGGACTGACCCTCTCCCGCAAGAACTCGGTCACGAACGCCACTCGCGAGGGATCCCGCCTGGGAGCGACCGCTCCAAGATCGAGCTCGTGGGCCACTGACGTTCGCGACCGAGTTCGAAGCATCGCTGGCGGCGACCTCACGGATGCTCAGATCTGCGTGCAGCTCGTGACCAGCAGCAACGTTCTCGCCTCAGGCGCAGGCTCCAATGTGCTCGGCTCCGAGTGTTCCGTGATTCCCGCGCCCGCCCTGCCTGCAGGCATCGCGGGCACGACCCAATGCGTCGTGAAGGTATGGGTGCACCGCACGTCGGCGTTCGAGGCCGTAGTCGCAAGCCGGATCGTCAACCTCGACGCGTTCGCCGTGTCCCGCTTCGAGCGCGGAATCGGAGCGGCATGCGCGTCGTCCTGAGCCGGCGACCGCGTCGTTGCGGGTCGGAGCACGGGGTCGTCCTCGTCATGGCGGCCGTTGCGATGGTGGCGATCCTGCTCATCGTGGCAATCGTCATCGACTTTGGTTTCGTCCGGTTCACCCGGCAGGACTCGAAACGATCCGCCGACACTGCCGTGGCTGCCGGACTGCAGGATCTCGCGTCGGACGGGGTTGCCCGTCCGTGGCGAGGCGTCTGCACCGCCCTTCAATTCCTGCAGTCGAACCGGCCGGAGCTCACCTTCACGCTGTCGTATCGCAACGGCTCCGGGGCACCGATCGCCGAGGCGAACCCCTGTATCGTCGGCTCCACAAGCCGGACGACCGAGTGCGTGGCGAGCACGCCATCCTCCTGGGCATGGATCAGGGCTACGGCCGGGAACTTCGTGGCCGACATCAAATCGGGCTACCTCACGCCGGATCCGGCCTTCGCGGAGGACGCCGCCGCCTACGCCGGCGACAACGGCGTGGCCATCCGCGGGTCCTGCGACCAGCTGGCCGTGATCATCGCCGACACCGACCCCGTGTACTTCGGCACAGTCGCCGGAGCGACGTCCTACCCCACGACGATCCGATCGGTCGGGCGGGTCACGCTCGGCAGCGAGGGACAAGGGGTCCCCGCCTTCCTCATGCTGGAGCGGAAGCGGTGCGACGTCCTCTCCGAGGCCGTCGGCACCGGTGGTGGTCAGGGCATCATCGTCGATCCGGCGACGCCCACCGATCCCGGGATCATCCATGTCGACAGCAGCGCGTCGCCGGCGACGGGGTGCAACGGCAACAACGGCCCCGCCGGTTGGGCGGTGTACAGCTCCGGCATCGGCGGCGGCCCCGGCATCGTGGCCAACCCGGCGGGCAGCGTGCCGGGCATCATCGCCATCCACGCCCTCGAGATCGGTACGCCTCCCGCGGCCTACCCCTCCTCGACCGCAACGGGCGTGTCGCCCACGCCGACCACCGGTGCCGTCGTCTCCCGGGCGCCGGTCGACGAGAAGTACAACCCGACCAGCAGCCCGACGATCTCGGACCTCCACCGCAACGCCTATCTCCTCGCCACCCGGACGACCGCCCCGGACGCGACGTGGACGACCCTCACCTGCGGCGACAACAACGGCGTCTTCACCGCCACGAAGATCTTCGTGAATTGCCCCGGCGGCTTCAGCCCCGACACCCTCACGTTCTCATCTGCCACGCAGGTCGTCTTCAACGGACCGGTGCAGATCTCGAACAACAAGTCTCTGTTCATGCCCGCGGCCCAGCAAGTGATCGTGGGCGGGAGCAGCAGCCAGGGCCTCGAGGTCAAGGGCGGTCGACTCGGCATCAACAGCACGGCGTTCCTGGACACCGATGCCGGCGTCGGTGCCGCGTGCGTGGGCCGCGAGGGCCCGGGGGCAGGCGGGTCCAACACGAACACCACCCGCTTGGTGATCTTCGGCGGATCGTCGACGCCGGGGGCGCTCGACATCTCCGGCCGGGCGGCGCTCTGCCAGACGTTCGTGTACCTGGCCGGGCCGAAGGTGTCCTCGAACCAGACCTACGCGCGTCAAGCGGTGACGAACGGCACCTACGACCCGAGTTGCACGTCCGATCGTCCGTGCGCAGCGGACTCGACGACGAGCCCGGCGAACGCCAGACAGAACGCGCACCTCGTCGTCAGCGGGTTCGTGCGGTGGTCGGCCCCCAACCAGTCGAGCACGCAGCCGGCCGCCGGGGCGGCTGGCATCGAGGACCTCGCCTTCTGGACCGAGACCGACACGCTGAGCCAGGTCAAGTCGGGGGGCCAGGTCGAGGCGTTCGGGGTGTTCTTCCTGCCGAATGGCCGGCTGGAGATGCGCTCGCCGGCTTCCGCCACGCCGCGAGACGCGCAGTTCATCTCTCGCACCCTGAGGCTCGTCCAGGGAACGCTGCGCATGAAGCCGACCCCGGGCAACAACGTCCAGATCCCCGTCATCCGCGCCATAGCCCTCGTCCGCTGAGGCCATGCCATGAGCAGTGGCCCCTCCACCCTCGAACTGCCCTCATCGTCGCGCCCGCGGTGGGTCAGCCCGGTCGGGCGGCCTGCTCGAGCACCCGTAGGGCGTTCCCGCCCAGCACCGCCTGCACGTCGGCCTCGTCGAACCCGGCCGTGGTCCGCAGGGCCCTGGCCAGCACCGGGAGCAGGTCGTGCTCGCCCCGGTAGCCGTCCATGAGGCCGGACACGCCGTTCATGTCGGTGCCGATGGCGATGTGGTCGGGGCCGATGAGTTCGGCCAGGTAGGTGGCGTGGCGGCACCAGTCGGCCACGTCGGCCACGCCCTGCCCGCCGTAGGAGAACGGCCACAGCCCGACGAGGCCGCCGGTGGCGGCGATGGCCCGGAGCTCGTCGTCGTCGTGGAAGCGGTCGAAGTCCGACACCGCCCTGGCCCCGGCGTGTGAGCTCACGACGGCGGCGCCCAGGGCCCCAGCTCGTTCGCAGGCCTGCAGCGTCGTGGCCCGGTCGGCGTGGGCCAGATCGACGACGATGCCTGTCGTGACCAGCGCATCCACCACCTCCGCGCCCTCCGGGCTGAGGCCACGCACGGTCGGTCTGCGGGTCGGGATCGGCAGCGGCACCCACTCCTGCCAGGGCAGGCCGACCGTGCCCAGGCCGTTGTGGACATAGTGCACGAGCCCGACCACCCGCACCCCGAGGAGGTGCAGCTGCTCGACCCGCTCCGGATGCCCCCGGAGCACGTCGCCGCCCTCGACGCCCAGCACCACTGCAGGGCGGGCCTCGCCGTGGGCGGCCCGCACCTCCCCGACCGATCCCGCCAGCCGGGCCCCCCCGGCGGCGGCCTGCCGTCGGATGGCCTCGAGTTGGTGGAGGACGCTGCGCCACGGGGAGCGGGGCAGGTGGAAGGCGGTGACGATCGGATCGCCGACAGCCTTGGCCACCACGGCGTCGACGCCCGCTGCGGCCAGCTCGCCGAACCCGACGTCGGCGGGCATGGCCCCCCTGGTGGCGGCCCGGTAGGCGGCGGCCACCGGCCGGGGGAGGAAGCCCGTGCCGTGCGTGTGCAGGTCGACGACCAGGGAGCTGGGCGGGAGGGGCACGGTGGGCCGACTCTACGGGCGGCCGATCGGGTCGCGGCGGCGAAGGCGGTCACACCTAACCTCTCCGGCCTCATGTCGCAGTTCGTGGACGAGTGCGGCCTGCACGTGAAGGCGGGCGACGGCGGGGCCGGTGCGGTCGCCATGCGGCGCGAGGCCCACGTCGCGCTGGGCGGTCCCGACGGTGGCGACGGCGGGTCCGGGGGCGACGTGTGGCTGGTCGCCGACCGCAACGTCGGCTCCCTGCTCGCCTTCCGCGACCACCCGTACCGACGGGCCACCAACGGCACCCACGGGTCGGGCAAGAAGAAGCAC
>JACDCH010000537.1 GCA_013694495.1 Acidimicrobiia bacterium
CCGTCGAATCGGGTGAGCGAGAGCACCACCTCGCCGTCGAGCGGCACTCCGCCGCCGACGAGGCCGGTGTTGCCGCCCTGGGGCACGAGCGCCACGCCCGCCGACGCGCACCAGGTGACGATCGCGGCCACCTCGGCCGTCGTTCCGGGCCGCACCACCACCGGCGTCCGGCCCTGCCACCGTCTCGTCCAGTCGACGGCGTACGACGCCGTGACGTCGGGATCGACGAGCACGTGCTGCGGGCCGACGATCCGGCGCAGCTCCCCTGCCGCCGCCGTTCCGGTCGACCCGGCCGTCGGGGTCAGGGTCGCTCCGCCTTCCACGCTTCGATCATGCGGCCGGCGATGCTCATGACCGGCGGGATCATCGGGAGGTCGTCGAGGGCGA
Organism: Acidimicrobiia bacterium; assembly: GCA_013694495.1. GTDB lineage: Bacteria > Actinomycetota > Acidimicrobiia > Acidimicrobiales > JACDCH01 > JACDCH01. The sequence continues at coordinate 388 of JACDCH010000537.1, forward strand.
ACCACTTCGCGTCGGCGATCTCGTCCTCCTGCAGCACGATCGGCGCCTCCGGATCGGCCCGGGCCGTGAACCCCAGCATCAGGGAGTGCGGGAAGGGCCAGGGCTGGCTGCCCCAGTAGGCGAGGTCGCGCACCTCGACGCCGACCTCCTCGAGCGTCTCGCGGTAGGCCGCCTCCTCGAGCGTCTCGCCCGGCTCCACGAAGCCGGCCAGCAACGAGTACATCGGGATCCCGAAGTTGCGGTTGTTGGCCAGCAGCAGCCGGTCGCCGCCGTCGTGGATGAGGGTGATGACGGCCGGCGCCAGTCGGGGGAACGACAGGAGCGAGCACCGCGGGCAGCGCATGGCCCGCTCGCCCCGCGCCGGCTCCATCGCCGTCGCGCACCGCCCGCAGAACCGGTGCGTCCGGCGCCACTCGACGAGCTGCACGGCGCGGCCGGCGACGATCCACGGCACCTCGTCGATGGCGCCCCACAGCAGGCGGAGGTCCTTGAACAGGTCGGTGTCGACGTCGTCCTCGTCGACCACGTCGACCGCCCAGCAATGGCGGCCGTCGAGCGTCCCCAGGAAGAGGCCGTCGGCAGGGGCGCGGTCGTCGACGACCAGCACCGACGACCCGGCGTGGACGGCGACGACGAGGCACGGCCCGTCGGCCTCGTCGGCGGGCGGGTCGGTGAGGGGCTGGAACGGCACGGCGCGGGTCTACTCGCGCCGCGGGTCAGGACCTGCGGATGGACTGGGTGCCGGACGAGGTATTGCCCCGCAGGTCCTTCCTATGTCCCCATTCGATTCCGGGTTCCCGCGTCGAGGGGCTTCGCCCGGAGCGCGGGAACCCTTCATCTCACGCGAGGGCGAGCGCCTCCACGAGGACGCCGATGCCGTGGTCGAGGTCGTCGCGGCTGATGGTGAGCGGCGGGATCAGGCGCAGGACCTCGCCGTGGGGACCGCAGGTGAGCACGACGACCCCGGCGTCGAGGCAGCGGCGCTGCACGGCGTCGGCGGTGGCCCCGTCGGCCAGCTCGACGCCGATCATCAACCCCACCCCCCGCACGTCGCGCACCGCGGGGTTGCCCACCGCTGCGGCCTGGAGGCGGGCGATTGTGACCTCGCCGAGCTCCCGGGCCCGGTCGTAGCAGCCCTCCTCGGCCAGCACCTCGATGGTGGCGAGGGCGGCGGCACAGCTCACCGGGTTGCCGCCGAACGTCGAGCCGTGGGCGGCGTTGGGCCAGCGGTCCATGATCGCGGCCGGCGCCACGATGCCGGCGAGGGGCAGGCCCGAGGCGACGCCCTTGGCGAAGAGCACGACGTCGGGGAACACGCCGAACACCTCGGCCGCGAAGGGGCGGCCCGTGCGGCCGAAGCCGGTCTGCACCTCGTCGAACACGAGGAGCATCCCGTGGCGGTCGCAGCGCTCGCGCAGCCCGGCGAGCCACGCCGGCGGCGGCACCACGTAACCACCCTCGCCCAGCACGGGCTCGACGATCACCGCCGCGATCGTGGAGGGGTCGGCCTGGAGGTCGAGCAGCTCGTCGAACGCCGCCAACGCCGACTCGGCCGTCCAGCCCTCCGACGGGATGCACCACGGCGCGATGTGCACCGAGGGCAGGAGCGGGTCGTAGCCCTCGCGGTACTTGGCTTTCGCCGTGGTGAGCGACGTAGCACCCAGCGTGCGGCCGTGGAAGGCGCGGCGGAAGGCGATCACCCCGGGCCGGCCGGTGACCCGGCGGGCCAGCTTCACCGAACCGTCGACCGCCTCGGCGCCCGAGTTGCACAGGAACGTGCGGGGCTCGGTCATCCAGGGCATGAGCCGCCCGATGGCCTCGGCCAACTCGATGTAGCGGCGGTGCCGGAACACCACCGACGTGTGCAGCAGCTCGTCGACCTGGGCGTGGAGGGCGGCGGTGACCCGCGGGTGGCGGTGGCCCACGTTGGTGACGGCGATGCCCGAACCGAGGTCGAGGTAGCGGCGCCCCTCGACGTCGGTGATCCACGAGCCCTCGGCGCTGGCCGCGGTCAGGTCGAAGTACGAGGGGAGCACGCCGGCGACGGCCTCGTCGTAGCGTGTCGACCAGGCGGCGTTCGTGTCGACGCGCTCGGCGTCGGTCGTCAGGGCGGTGGTCACTGGGTTGCCTCCCGGTTGTCGATCTGGGCCCGCTGGAGCCGGCCCGAGTAGTCGACGTAGACGGTCTTCACCTGGCTGAACTGCTCGATGCCGCGCGCTCCCGCCTCGCGGAAGCCGTTGCCGGTGTGCTTCGTTCCACCGAACGGCAACGGGATCTCGGCGCCGATGGTGGGGGCGTTCACGTAGACGATCCCGGTGTCGATGCGCTCCACCGCGTAGAGGCAGGTGCTGATGTCGCGGCTGTAGACCGCGGCCGACAGCCCGAACTCGACGCTGTTCACGACGTCGATGGCCTCGTCGAGGTCCTCGACCTCCAGCACCGACAGGACCGGCCCGAAGACCTCCTCGCGGGCGATGCGGTCGGACGGCTTGATGCCGGTGAGCACCGTGGGCGTCACGAAGGTGGCGCCGGCGCAACCCTCGACGTCGTCGCGCAGCGTGCCGCCGGCGGCGAGCTTGGCGCCGTCGTCGACGGCGGCCGCGACCATGGCGACGATGCGCTCGGCCGAGGCCCGGTTGATGACCGGACCGACGTCGGTGGTGGCGTCGAGCGGATCGCCGAGGCGCAGGGCCTCGACCCGGGCGACGATGCGGCTCACGAGCTCATCGGCCACGGCCGGGTGCACGAGCAGCCGCGAGGTCGACGTGCAGCGCTGGCCGGCGGTGCCGAACGCCCCGAAGATGGCGCCGTCGACGGCGAGGTCGAGGTCGGCGTCGTCCCGCACGACCATGGCGTTCTTCCCGCCGAGCTCGAGGCTCACCAGGCGGGGGCCGGTGGCCATCGCCGCGGCGGCGACCGTGCGCCCGGTGGGGACCGAGCCGGTGAAGCTGATGGCGCCGACGGCCGGGTGCACGGCGAGGGCCGCCGCCGGCTCGGCGTAGCCGTGCACGAGCTGGAGCAGGCCGTCGGGGATGCCGGCCGCGATGCAGGCGTCGAAGAACGCCTCGGCGCACGCCGGGCTGTGCTCGGACGGCTTGAGCACGATGCCGTTCCCGGCGAGCAGGGCGGGGAAGCACTTCCACGACGGGATGGCGACCGGGAAGTTCCAGGGGGTGATCATGCCGACCACGCCCACCGGGATCCGGGTGGTCCAGGCCAGCTTCGAGCCCAGCTCCGACGGCACGGTGTCGCCCCATGGCGACCGGCCCTGGCCGGCCACGAAGTACGCCATGTCGATCGCTTCCTGCACGTCGCCGCCGGCCTCGACGATCGGCTTGCCGCACTCGCGGCTCACGAGCTCCGACAGCGCCCGCTTGCGGCGGGCCAGCTCGTCGCCGCAGGCGGTGATGAGGTCGGCCCGGGCGGGGACGGGCACGCGCGCCCACGCTCGTTGCGCCTCGGCAGCTGCGAGGACGGCGCGGTCGACGTCGTCGGCGGTGTGCTCGGGGTACTCGCCGAGCACCTCGGCGGGCCGGGCGGGGTTGGTCGACTCGAACGACATGCAGACGGCTCCTGTGATCTCGACCCGGGTGGAACAACCGTTCCGACTAGATGGCTGAGCGTATCATCCGTTCCCATGACGATCCGGGAAGCTGCGCTGGCCGCCGCCGCCGACGGTCTGACACCGGCCGAACGACAGGTCGTGGAGGCGGTGCTGGCCGAGCCGGCCCGGGTGGCGTTCGGCACCGTCGCCGAGCTCGCCGGCCGGTCGGGCACGAGCGGCCCCACCGTCGTGCGGGTCGCCCGCAAGCTCGGCTACGACGGGTACCGGGC
>JACDCH010000586.1 GCA_013694495.1 Acidimicrobiia bacterium
GGCGCACCCCCCGAGCAGCGCCATCGATGCGGCGGCGAGCAGCACCGCCGCCGCCTTCATCTGATCACGCTCATCGGATCAGGACGGTGTCGGAATCGTCGAGGCGCGGGACCTCGAACCAGACGACCTTGCCGCCGTCGTCGCGCTGCTCGACGCCCCAGGCGGTCGCCAGCTTGGCCACGAGCTCCAGCCCCCGGCCGGACGGCTCGTTGGCGGCGGCCGTGCGCGGCTTGGGCATCACGTCGCTGGTGTCACCGACCTCGACCCGGATCGAGTCCCGGTGCAGGACCACCGCGACGTCGGCCGTCGACCGGGCGTGGATGACCGCGTTGGTGACGAGCTCGCTCACGAGCAGCTCCACCGTGTCGAGGGTGCCACCGCAGTCCCAGCGCCGGAGGGTCTCATCGGCGAAGCGGCGGGCGGCCCGTGGCGCCTGGGACTCCGGATCGAGGGTGAGGCGGCGCTCGGCCAGGCCGCCTTCGACGGTGTCGAGGAGGCCGGCGAGGATGACGAGCTCGTCGACCAGCCGGCGGGCCGGCGTCCCCTTCTCGAGATAGCCGACGGCTCCCGCTTCCCGGGTGACGGCCTCCATGCGCTCCCGGGGGAGGCCGGAGAGGATGACGACCTTGGCGTCGGGTACGGCGACCCGCAGTCCGGGCAGGGCGTCGAGGCCGCTGACGCCGGGCATGTCGAGGTCGAGCAGCACGACGTCGGGCTGCAGCTCGCCGGCCAGCCGGACGGCCTCGGCCCCGTCTGCCGCCTCGCCGACGACGGAGAAGCGCCCGCTGCGCTCGAGCGTCTCCCGCACCACGAAGCGGAGGTCGTTCGCGTCGTCGACCACCAACACACGAACGCCTTCGAGCTCCTTCACAGGATCGGTCTACCGCACCCCGGCCTCGCGTTTCGTCATCATCACGCTGACGGCTTCTTCCCGAGCGGAGCCGACCACCGAACGTGCGGTCACATCCCGCGTGCCAGCGTGAGGATCCGACGGCGGGTTCGCGGCGGTGTCGGGCTCGTCGTCGGGGCTCGCATCCTCCGCCCTGACGAGGAGTCGTGGGTCACCGGTCGGCTGACGCTGGATCTCCGCGCGGCAGCGCGTTCGGGCTCGGGCGGGCGGGAAGCGGGGACCCGCGCTCCCGCCTCCTCCCGACCCGGCCCTGGGCCCGCCGGGAGCCCATCTTCGTGGCCGTGCTGCCCGGGTCCGCCGCACCGACCGGATCGGCCGGACGGGTGAGGCGCTGCGCCACGGGGTAGCGCCGGCCCATGAGCGACCAGGAGCAGTGGACCGCAGGCAACCTCCCGAGCGACGCCAAGCTCGGCACCGACGATCCGGCCGAGGAGGCGGCGCAGGTCGCCGCCCAGACCCACAAGGCCGTCGTCGACCAGCAGTCGGCCTTGCAGGACGCGGTCGAGAACGAGCAGGACGAGGGCTCCGCCGCCGCCGGCGCCTGACCGCGTTGGGCCGCCGGTCGGCGGCGCCGTCGGCTCAGGACCTGCGGATGGATCGGCGCCGGACGAGGTGTTGCCCGCAGGCCCCTCCTGTGTCTCCGTTCGGTTCCGGGTTCTCGCATCGAGCGCTCTGCCCGAGGCGGTCGGGAACACTTCCTCTCCGCCCGTGCGGCGGAACAACCGCGCCGCTCCGCGCCCTCGACCGGAACGACCGAGCGGAGCGAGGGCGACAACACTCGCCGGAACGGAGCGAAGCGAGTGACGGCGAAGAACTCAGGCGCTCGGCGCCAGCCGCCGGGCAAGGTCGTGCAGGTCGGTCACGGTCACCGTCGCGCCCGGGTGCAGCTGCACGCCGAAGGGCAGGAGGCCGGCGACAGGCTCGCGGAACCGGATGCAGGCGCCGAGGCGGCGGTTGGTCGCGAACGTCACCCCGCGGTCGCGGAACGAGAGGCGGGGCGGGCCGGCGACCTTGAGCAGCTGGTACGGCCCCGTCACCTCGCAGCCGACGACGTTGTCGCGGGGCGTCGCCAGCGACCAGGGGCCGAACCGGACGCGCAACGACTCCTCGTCGAGCTCGACCCACGCCGTTCGTCCGGTCACGCCGACGGCGGCGGCGAAGGGGACGAGGAGCGGCTCGAAGGCGAACTGGTAGCGCACCGACGTCGAGGCGGGACCCGGGAACACGTCCGCCACGTCCGGTGACGGGGCGTCGACCCGGTAGGCGTCGGGCGGCACCGTTGGCTTGTCGGGCACGACCGCCGGCGTGTGGCCCGGCTGGTTGTCCTCGGGTACCGGCCCGGGCGCGTCGGCGACGATGCCCTTGCGGCGCTTCGGCCGGGTGACCGCGTTCGTGGGCGCGGCGTCGTCGACGACGTTGGCGGCCTTGCGGGAGCGGGCCAGATCGGGTCGCTGCGGGTTGGGCATCTCAGCTCCTGTGCTCCATCTCGCCGCCGAGGTCGACCCAGACCTCGGCGAACGTCTCGTAGCTCCTCTCGGCCGGCAGGGACCGCAGGGCCTCGACCATCGAGGCCGGCGCGTCGTGCGCCTCGGCCACCTCCGCCAGGTCGAGGGCCGACGCCGGGAACGTCGCGGTCGCGAGGCACGCCGCCAGCCGGCTGCGCTCGCCGATCTCGCGGTCGTGTTCGTCGCGGTCGACGACGGCCTCGGGCTCGCCGTCGCCGCTCACCTGGTCGCGCCGCCAGTCGACCCGGCCGTCGTCGGGCGCGCCATGGGTC
>JACDCH010000614.1 GCA_013694495.1 Acidimicrobiia bacterium
CCTCGGGGAAGCCGCCGGCCTCGGCCCACTCGGTGCCGTCGGGCACGGGCAGGAGGTGGCGCTCGTGCACGACGGCGAGCTCGGCCTGGCCGCCCCCGCCGACGACGGCCATCACCCGGTCGCCGAGGGCGAACCGCGTCGCGCCGAGCCCGACCTCGACCACCTCGCCGGCCAGCTCGAGGCCGGGGATGTCCGCCGGCGAACCCGCCGGCGGCGGGTAGAACCCGGCCACCTGCAACCGGTCGGCGCCGTTCAGCCCGGCGGCCCGCACCCGTACGAGCACCTCGGCGGTGCCGGGCACCGGGTCGGGGTGCTCCTGCCACTCGAGGCGGCCGTCGACGATCGTCACCGCGTGCACCGCGTTCGCCCCCAGCTCCGCTAGCGCTGTTCGATGGGCACGTAGTCCCGCGACTCGGCCCCGATGTAGATCTGGCGGGGCCGGGCGATCTTGCTGTCCTGCTCGAGCAGCTCCTCCCAGTGGGCCAACCACCCCGACGTGCGGGGGATGGCGAAGAGCACCGGGAACATGTCGACCGGGAAGCCCATCGCCTGGTAGATGAGGCCCGAGTAGAAGTCGACGTTCGGGTAGAGCTTGCGGCTGATGAAGTAGTCGTCGCTGAGGGCGACCTCTTCCAGCTTCAGCGCGATGTCGAGCAGCGGGTTCTTGCCGGTGACGGAGAACACGTCGTCGGCCGTCTTCTTGATGATGCGGGCCCGGGGGTCGTAGTTCTTGTAGACCCGGTGGCCGAAGCCCTGCAGCCGGCCGCCGGTGCCCTCCTTCACCGACTTCACGAAGGCGTCGACGTTGTCGATGGAACCGATCTCGGTGAGCATGTTGATCACCTGCTCGTTGGCCCCGCCGTGGCGCGGGCCGTAGAGGGCGGCGGTGGCGGCCGAGGTGGCGGTGAACGGATCGGCGTGCGACGAGCCCACCACCCGCATGGCGGTGGTCGAGCAGTTCTGCTCGTGGTCGGCGTGGAGGATGAACAGCGTGTCGAGCGCTTTGGCCAGCACCGGGTCCTGCCACGGCACGTGCTCCCACGGCGTGAACATCATCTTGAGGAAGTTCTCGCAGAAGCCCAGCGTGTTGTCGGGCCACACGAACGGCATGCCCTCGCTGAAGCGGTAGGAGCACGCCGCGATCGTGGGCATCTTGGCGATGAGGCGGATGATCTGGCGCCGGCGCACGGCCGGGTCGACGATGTCCTTGGCGTCGGCGTAGAAGGTGGACAGCGCCGCGACGCCGGACACGAGCATCCCCATGGGATGGGCGTCGTAGTGGAAGCCCTCCATGAACCGCTTCCGCATGTTCTCGTGGATGAACGTGTGGTACGTGATGTCGTGGGTCCACGTCTCCTGCTGCTGCTTGTTCGGCAGCTCGCCGTGGAGGAGGAGGTAGGCGACCTCGAGGTACGTGGACTTCTCCGCCAGCTGGTCGATCGGGTAGCCCCGGTAGCGCAGGATGCCGGCCTCGCCGTCGAGCTCGGTGATGGCCGACGAGCAGGCGGCGGTGGTCATGAACCCCGGGTCGTAGAACCACACGTTCGGCAGGAGCTTGCGCCACTCGGTGGCGTCGACGCCGCCGTTGACGATCGGTACCTCGATGGAGTCACCGGTGCGGTTGTCGATGATCGTCACGGAGTCAGCCACGGCAACTGAATCTAGGTCGGGGGAGCGTCCGCCTCGACCGGTAGGTGGATGCCGGTCTGCTGGGGGGCCTGGGCGGCCACGACGTCGAAGAGCACCTCGCGCAGCGCCCGCGCCGGCGCAGACGGCAGACCCCGGCGGCGGCGGGCCAGGCCGACGACCCGGCCCGGCACCCCCTCGATGGCGACGCGGCGGAAGACGGCGGGATTGGCCCGGGTGACGGCCGACGCCGGCAGCACGGCGGCGCCGAACCCCTCGAAGGCGAGCGACGTCAGCAGGCGCATCCCGTCGACCTCCGCCTTCGATTGGAGTTCGACGCCGGCCCGGGCGGCGGCGACCTCGAGGTCGTCGCGAAACGCCGTGCCCGGCGGCTCGAGCAGCAGGGCGTGCTCGGCCAGCTCCTCGATCGTGACCGACGTGTGGGTGGCGAGGGGGTGGTCGGGCGGAGCCACGACCACGAGGTCCTCGGCGAAGAGCACCTCGGTGTCGATGTCGGTCAGGTGCACGGGCAGGGCGACGACGGCGAGGTCGAGGCGCCCGGTGTCGAGCTGGGGCAGGAGCGAGGTGGTCGTGGCGTCGACGACGACCACGTGGACGCGAGGGTGGCGCTCCGTCATCGCCTCGAGCAGCGACGACGTGAGCCAGCGGGCCGTCGTGCCGATGATCCCGATGCGAGCGGGGCCCGAGACCTCCTTGTTCACCGAGGCGACGTCGGCCACCAGGGCGTCGAGCTCGGACTGCACCCGCCGGGCCCGCCCCACCACGGCCTCGCCCTCGACCGTGAGCGTGCCGGTGCTGCGGTCGACGAGGATGACCCCGAGCTCTCGCTCGAGCCGGGCGACGTGGGTGGAGATGTTCGACTGCACCGTGTGGAGGGCCCGGGCGGCCGCCGAGAAGCCGCCGTGTTCGGCGATGGCCGTCAGGGCGGCGAGCTGGCGGAGGTCCATCGACCCCAATGATGCCACCCATCCACGGAAACTGTTGGACAGATCGCGCTCGCGACTGTTGACTGGCCCCTACATACGCCGAGGCAAGCGGATCCCCCCCCGCACCTCGCGCCGGTCGGAGAGTACGGCTGCCCCCCTGCCGCTCTCACGACCCCGAAGCGCCCGGCCCCCCCGCCGGGCGCTTCATCTTTTCGAGCTCACTCCGCTTCGCTCCGTTCGCTCGAGTTCGATGGCCCTCGCTGCGCTCGGTCGGCGCCGGTCCTCGGCCGACTTCGTCGCCCTGCGGCCGATGCCTGGGGGCTGCCCCCAGACCCCGAGCGCCTGCGGCGGCCGCAGCATGCTCCGGCGTCGGGATCGTCGTGCGGGGCTAGGTTCCGCTGCGTGGCTGATGACCGTGGGGTTGCGTTCTTCGACCTGGATCGCACGCTGCTGCGGGGCGGGTCGGGTCCGATCATCAGCAAGGCGCTGCAGGAGGTCGGGCTCCTGGGTGACCGCAGCATCCCGGGCGAGGCGCTCGTCTACCGCTTCTTCGAGCTGTTCGGGGAGAGCCGGCTGGCGATGACGGCCACTCGCAACGCCGTCCGGTTCACGGCTGGGTGGTCCCGGGAGGCGGCCCACAAGGCGGGCCAGATCGTGGCCGACGCCCTCGTGCCGATGGTCCAGCCCTTCGCCGCCCCGCTGTTCGCCGAGCACCGGGCCGCCGGGCGGCCCCTCGTCATCGCCACCACCACCCCGATCGACGTCGTGCGGCCCTTCGCCGAGCGGCTGGGCTTCGACGACGTCATCGCCACCACCTACGGCGAGCGGGAGGACGGCACCTACGACGGCTCCATCGCCGGCGACTTCGTGTGGGGCCCGGGCAAGCTGCGGGCGGCCACGGCCTGGGCGGCCGACCACAGCCGGTACATCGAGGACAGCTACGCCTACTCCGACAGCTACTACGACATGCCCCTGCTCCGGGCCGTGGGCCACCCGTACGCGGTGAACCCCGACCCCCGGCTGCTGGCCGCCGCCCTGCTGCGGCGCTGGCCCGTGCTGCACCTCGACGTGCCGGCCGGCGTGCCGAAGCTGCCCGTGCTCGGCCTCGAGCCCCAGCAGCTCCTCATGGCCGCCAGCCGCCTCACGCCGGTGCCCTTCGCCCGCTTCGACATCGAGGGCTGGGAGAACATCCCGACGGAGGGGGCGGCGATCATCGTCGGCAACCACCGCAGCTACTTCGACCCGCTTGCCCTCGGCACGGCCCTGGCCAAGCGGGGCCGCCCCGTGCGCTTCCTGGGCAAGAAGGAGGTGTTCGACGCGCCCGTCGTCGGCGCCGCCATGAAGGCCATGGGCGGCATTCGAGTCGACCGGGGCACTGGCTCCGACGAGCCGCTCGCGGAGGCGGCCGGCGCCCTCGCGGCCGGCCAGGTGGTCGCTCTCATGCCCGAGGGCACGATCCCCCGGGGCCCGGCGTTCTTCGACCCCGTGCTCAAGGGCCGCTGGGGCGCGGCCCGGTTGGCGGCGATGAGCGGCGCGCCGGTCATCCCGGTCGGGCTATGGGGGACCGAGCAGGTCTGGCCCCGCTCCAGCAAGGCTCCCAACGTGCTGAACGTGCTGAAGCCGCCGACGGTGCGCATCCGGGTCGGGCCGCCGGTGGCCGACCTCCGCCGCACCTCGAAGTCGGCCGATGCCGACACGAAGAAGATCATGGCGGCCATCACCGCCCTCCTCCCGCCGGAGGCGCAGTTGCGGCGCATCCCCTCCGAGGAGGAGCTGGCCCGCACCTACCCCTCCGGCACGGTGCCCTCGGCCGAGGAGCTCGAGCGCGAGCAGGCCCGCCGCCCCGGCTCCGACTGAGTTCTTCGCCGTCACTCGCTTCGCTCCGTTCCGCGAGGGTGTCGTCCTCGCTGCGCTCGGTCGTTGCGGTCCTCGGCCGACTTCGTCCTGCGGCCGATGCC
>JACDCH010000625.1 GCA_013694495.1 Acidimicrobiia bacterium
GTCGCGGCCCGGGCGGTCCCGGTGGCCGGCGGCAGCCCCGCAAGGGCGGTCGTCGTCGTCGCAACCGCGAGGAGCTCCAGCCGATCGAGGCGCCGAGCTACACGCCGCGCGACGCACCGGTCCCCGAGGGCGTCATCGTGGTCGAGCGGGCCTCCACCGCCCAGGACCTCGGGCCCAAGTTCAACCGCACCGCGTCCGACGTCGTGCGCTTCCTCATGGGCCTGGGCGAGATGATCACCGCCACCCAGTCGCTGTCCGACGACCAGATCGAGCTGTTCGCGGCCGAGATGGGCACCGAGCTGCGCCTCGTCGACCCGGGCCAGGAGCAGGAGGTCGAGCTCCAGAAGCGGCTCCTCCTCCCCGACGCCGAGGACGACGAGCAGGACGACTGGCCCACGCGGGCGCCCGTGATCACGATCATGGGCCACGTCGACCACGGCAAGACGAAGCTGCTCGACCGCATCCGCAGCACCAACGTCGTGGCCGGCGAGGCCGGGGGCATCACCCAGCACATCGGTGCGTACCAGGTCGAGAAGGACGGCCGGGCGGTCACCTTCATCGACACCCCCGGCCACGCCGCCTTCACCGCCATGCGGGCCCGCGGCGCCGAGGCCACCGACATCGTCGTGCTGGTCGTGGCGGCCGACGACGGCGTCATGCCCCAGACCATCGAGGCGCTGAACCACGCCAAGGCGGCCGAGGTGCCCATCGTCGTGGCGATCAACAAGATCGACCGCGAGGAGGCCAACCCCGACAACGTGATGCGCCAGCTCTCCGAGCACGGGCTCATCCCGCAGCAGTGGGGCGGCGACACCGAGATGGTCCAGGTCTCGGCACTGCAGGACCTCGGCATCGAGGACCTGCTCGAGACCGTGTTGCTCGTCGCCGACGTCGAGGACCTCCGGGCCGAGATCGGTGGCCGGGCCCAGGGCGTCGTCCTCGAGTCGCACCTCGACGTCGGTCGTGGCCCGGTCGCGTCGATCCTCGTGCAGCGGGGCACGCTTCGCGTCGGCGATCCGCTCGTCGCCGGCCCCGCGTGGGGCCGGGTGCGGGCCATCCTCGACGACCGGGGCAACCAGCTGAAGGAAGCCGGGCCGTCGATGCCCGTCGCCGTGCTCGGCCTCGACGACGTGGCCGACGCCGGCGACCCGTTCGTGGTCGCCCCCGACGAGAAGACGGCCCGCGACGTGGCCGGCACCCGCGAGCACTGGCAGCGCATCGCATCGCTCGGCCGCGACGCCAGGGTCTCCACCGCTGGCGCCAAGCTCGAGGACATCTTCGAGCAGATCCAGGCGGGTGAGGCGGCGACGCTGAACCTCATCCTGAAGGCCGACGTCACCGGCTCGCTCGAGGCCCTCACCGACTCGCTCCGCAAGCTCGAGCGCGACGAGGTGAAGCTGGCCTTCGTGCACCGGGCCGTCGGCGGGATCACCCAGCACGACGTGCAGTTGGCGGCCACGTCGAACGCCACGATCATCGGCTTCAACGTCCGCCCGGACCGCAAGGCGCGCGAGCTGGCGGAGCAGGAGAACGTCGAGGTCCGCCTCTACGAGATCATCTACCAGGTGCACGAGGACATCGAGAACGCCATGCTCGGCATGCTCGCCCCCGAGTTCGAGGAGGTCGTCACCGGCGACGCCGAGGTCCGGGAGATCTTCTCGATCCCCCGCGTCGGCAAGATCGCGGGCTGCTACGTCACCGACGGCGCCATCTCCCGGGGGTCCAAGGTCCGCTTCCTGCGGGACGGCACCATCATCTGGAAGGGCGCGATCCAGTCGCTCAAGCGGTTCAAGGACGACGCCGCCGAGGTCCGCTCGGGCTTCGAGTGCGGCATCGGCCTCACCGACTTCCAGGACCTGAAGCCGGGCGACGTGATCGAGACCTACGAGGAGCGCGAGGTCCCTCGCACCTGATATGTCGAGCTCACTCGCTCGCTGGCGCTCGCTCCGTTCGCTCGAGTTCGAGCGCCCTCGCTTCGCTCGGACTGTTGCGGTCCTCGGCCGACTTCGTCGCTGCATCGCTTTCCAAGTCTTTGCCTGACGTGCACGCCTGCGCCGTTCGCTTCGAGCTCTTCATCCCGGACTGCCACTCGCTGAAGCAGAAGCGCTCGGCGGTCCGGCCGATCGTCGAAGGGGCGCGCCGCCGCTACAAGGTGGCGAGCGCCGAGGTCGGCCACCTCGACTCGTGGCAGCGGGCCGACATCGGTGTCTCGACGGTGGCCGCCACCGAGTCGCACGTGCGTGACGTCCTGGCCGAGGTCGAGCGCTTCGTGTGGTCCTTCCCCGAGGTCCAGGTCCTGAGCGCCCGCCGCTCCTGGCTCGAAGAGGAGGAGGACTGATGTTTCGAGCTCACTCGCTTCGCTCCGTTCGCTCGAGCTTGGAGGCCCCGACTTCGTCGGGACAGTGCCGGCCCTCGGCCGACTGCGTCGCCCTGCGGCCGATCTCTGGTGGCTCCGCCCCCAGGCCCCCAGCGCCTTCGGCGGACTCGACGTCGGAGGCGTGCTCGTGTCGTTCCGACAGGAGGGACTGACAGCGTGCCCCGACCCCAGCGCAACGCCCCCCGCTATCCCCGTACGGCGCGGGTGAACGAGCTCGTCCGCCAGATCGTGGCCGAGTCGCTCGAGCGGGTCGACGACGAGCGCCTCGACCTCGTGGCCATCACCCAGGTGGTGGTCGACGCCGACCTGCGTCACGCCACCGTGTACTACGACGCCCTCGGCGGCGCCGAGGTCGACGCCGCAGTGCTCGAGGCTTTCGGCGAGCAGCGGGTGCGGCTCCAGGCGGCGATCGGTCGCCAGGCCCGCCTCAAGCGCACGCCCGAACTCCTCTTCAAGGCCGACGACGTCGAGCGCACTGCAGGTCGGGTCGACGACATCATCCGCGGCCTGCACGCGGATGAACCCGATGCCCCGCCGGCCTGACGGCCCCGACGGTCTGGCGGTGGTCGACAAGGCCGCCGACTGGACCAGCCACGACGTCGTGGCCAAGCTCCGGGGGATCCTCGGGACCCGCAAGGTCGGCCACGCCGGCACCCTCGATCCGGACGCGACGGGCGTGCTGCTGGTGGGCGTGGGCAAGGTGACCCGGCTGCTGCGGTTCCTGTCGGCCGCGGGTAAGGCCTACGAGGGTGAGGTCGTGCTCGGCGTCGAGACGAACACGCTCGACGCCGCCGGTGAGGTCACGGCCACCCACGACATGGCCGGCGTGACGCTCGACGCCGTGCGGGCGGCCGCCACGGCGTTCGTCGGCGACATCGAGCAGGTCCCGCCGATGGTCTCGGCCGTGCAGATCGGCGGCCGGCGCCTCTACGAGCTGGCCCGCGAGGGGATCGAGGTCGAGCGCGCCGCCCGGCCCGTGCGCGTCGACCGCTACGACCTCGAGGCCACCGACGACCCCCTCGTGTTCCGGGCGGTCGTGGAGTGCTCGTCGGGGACGTTCATCCGGTCGTTGGCCGCCGACCTCGGCGCCGCCCTCGGTGGCGGGGCCCACCTGCGGGCGTTGCGGCGCACGCGGGTCGCGTCGTTCGGCCTCGCCCTCGCCGTCCCGCTGGAGCAGGTCACCGCCGAGGGGCTGCTGGCTCCGGCCGAGGCCCTGCGCGACCTCCCGGCCGCCGAGGTCGGCGAGGACCTGGCCGTCGACGTCGGGCACGGCAAGGTGCTCGACGCCGAACGCCTCGGCGTCAGCGGCGCCGGGCCGTGGCGCGTGCTCGACGCGAGCGGTGCGCTGCTGGCCGTGTACGAGCCCTACGCCGCCGGCCGGGTGAAGCCGTCGGTCGTGCTGCCGCGCTCCCCGTAGCTACTCGTTCTCGAACTGGAAGGTCGTGTAGTCCCCGCCCAGCTCAGCCGGTAGGTACGCCTCGACCGTCACCGAGCCGGGCCCGAACCGCTCGAGGTCGGTGACCATCATGCTGTAGGTCTCGCCCTGCAGGGTCCCGGGGACGTCGTCCCGCAGCTCGATCTCCACGACCTCCATCTTCCCCTCGGCGCCGGTGATCCGAACGGTCGCCTTCGTGCCCGCCGGGATCGGGGTGTCGCCGACCGAGTACGCCACGAGCCGCAGGGTGTGGGTTGGCGGATCGTGCTGGAAGTAGCCCTCCTCGGCCCAGCGGGCCTCGGCACCACCCTCGTGGAAGGTGTGCGCGGGTCGCTCGTCGGTGGACGCGGGGACGTTGCGGTGCCCGCGCAGGGCCGCCCAGGTCTGGTTCCCCACGACGCCGTCGGGCTGGATGTCCTGGCCCTGCTGGTAGCGGCGCACCGCCGCCTCGGTCCCGGGCCCGAAGTCCCCGTCGATCGACACCGGGTGGCCGTTCTCGGAGAGCAGCACCTGCAGGTACTCGACCCAGCCGTCGGAGCTCTTGTCGCCCCGGCGAAGGGTCGGCTCGCCCTCCTCGGCCGGCGGTGCCCAGGTGGCCTGCTGCTGCGGAGGCGTGGTGCCACCCCCGCCGCCGCCACCGAGCAGGGTGAACACGGCACGGACCTCGGCATCGCCGTCGCTGATCACCTCCTGCTTGGTGAAGTTCGATCCCTCGGGCTCGCCGCTGACATCGGAGGTGGCCGAGTTCGTGCCCCCCTCCGGGTTGTTCCACTGAAGTTGCCAGAAGCCGTGGCCGGCCTCCCCGATCTGGATCGTCGCGAAGCCGGCGTTGCCCTGCTGGTCTGCGCCGGTCGCCCCCGGGGTCTCGGTGGACTCGCCCTCGGCGGTGCCTCCGGGTGCGATCAGGAGGCCGTTCTCGAGGCCCTCGAGCTGACCCCGCATGGCCGCCGCGGCAACGACCATCAGCTCCTGCTGGGTGGCGTTCACGATCTGGACGACGGTCTTCGTGGCCGTGCCACCAGGTTGCGGCGTCGGTCCGGTGCCGCTGCCGCCGGAGAGCGTGAACGTGACCGGGACGTTCTCCTCGCCCTGGCCGGCCTGGGCCAGGCCTCGGAACGTCGCCATCGCCGACCCCGTGACCTGCGAGTGGGCGGTGTTCTGGGCGTTCTCGGGGTTGTCCCAGTCGATCCGCCAGAAGTTGCCGCCGCCGAGGTCGTAGGTGACGAACCCGGTGGTGCCCTCCTCGTTGGCCCCCGCTGTCTCGACCGACGAGATCTGGATCTCCTCATCCGGGTCGATGTGCGGAGGGACCGTCGCCGTGAAACCGCCGCGCGTGTGGCCCTGTTCGTGCAGGGTGATCTGCTGCTGCGTCTCGTTCTTGACCGTGATGACGCAGGAAGTCGGGACATCGGTGGCCGTTCCGCCGCCACCGTTCGGCTTCGGCGGCGCGAAGCCGACCCGATCGAGCATGTACACGAACGGGACGTCGTCCGTGCCGCTCGGGGGGACGGTGGGAGCCAACCGGATGATGCGCGGATGGTTCGACGGCGTCAGGTTCTCGCTGGCCTTGTTGTCGCCGCGGACGGGGAGGTCGAAGGAGATCTGCCAGTCGGCTTGCTTGAGGCCCTGCGCGTCGCTCAGGACGTAGTTGATCGCCCCCTCGGCGCCCTCGACGAAGCTGTCGCCGACGATCCCGAAGCTGTCCTCCTCCATGGGCTGGAGGACCTGGGGCGGCCTGGCCGTCGACGCGACCTCGCCGTCCGTGAGGATCGGCGTCCCGACCATCGTCATCTTGAACTCGGTGTGGTTCTTGATGGTGATGACGCCCGTCGGGGCGGACGTGATGTCCTTGAGGATCTCGAAGACCTCTTCGGCGGTGCGGATGACGGTCTCGGGGTCAACCATCCCCGGATCCTTCCACGCGCCCGGCCTGCCGCATCGCCCGTTCGGGTGGACCTTCGGGCAACGGTGCGGCGCGCCGTCGGTGTCCCGCGAGGACCCCTGAGTAGCCTCCGCCCCCGATGGCCAGCGTCGTGCGCCACCCCCACGACGAGTGCCCCCGGCCGGCGTCGGGCTCCGCCGTCACGATCGGCGCCTACGACGGCGTGCACCTCGGCCACCGGGCCGTCATCGCCGAGCTCCGGCGGCGGGCGGCCGATCGGGGGCTCGAGAGCGCGGTGATCACCTTCGACCAGCACCCGGCCCGCGTGGTCCGGCCCGAGTCGGCGCCGCTGCAGCTCACCGCCCTCGACCAGGAGATCGAGCTGCTGGCCGGCACCGGCGTCGACCACGTCGTCGTGCTCACGTTCGACGAGGTCCGGGCCAAGGAGTCGGCCGAGGAGTTCGTGCACGAGGTGCTCGTCGGGTGCCTGGCCGCCCGCCTCGTGATCGTGGGCGAGGACTTCCACTTCGGCCACGAGCGCCGGGGCAACGTCGCCCTCCTGCGGGAGCTGGGCCGGGAGCTCGGCTTCGAGGTGGAGGGTCTGGCCCTCGTCGGGCGTGACGGCGAACCCGCCGACGAGGCCGAGCAGCACGTGTCGTCGACGGCCATCCGGCGAGCCCTCGTCGCCGGCGACCTGGCCGCGGCCAACGCCATGCTCGGCCGGCCCCACGAGGTGCGTGGCGTCGTCCGCCACGGCGACCGCCGGGGCCGGGAGTGGGGCTTCCCCACGGCCAACGTCGAGGTCCCCGACGAGTGCCAGCTGCCGGCCGACGGCATCTACGCCGCGCTCTACGAGCGGCCCGACGGCTCCGTGCACCCCGGGGCGGCGTCGCTCGGCCGGCGGCCGACGATCTACGACGACCAGCCATACCGCCTGCTCGAGGTGCACCTGCTCGACGGCACGGACTTCGACCTCTACGACGAGCCGGCCCGGGTCCGCTTCGTCGAGCGCCTGCGGGGCGAGGAGCGCTTCGAGACCATCGAGTCGCTCGTCGCCCAGATCGCCAAGGATTGCGACGACGCCCGCCGGGTGCTCGCCGACTGACGGCTCCCTGACGGGGGTGTCACCCGCGGCCTGACCCAGCGGTCAAGATGGTGGGCCATGGCCCGGAGGACGGTCGAACCAGAACCCGACGTCGAGGTCGAGGGCGGCACCACGGAGCCGCTGCTCGGCCCGACCGCGGCACCGGGCACCGCCGAGCTGGCCCGGCTGCCCCGCCTCGCCCGGCACACGGTCACGCTGCCCGACGGCCACCAGGTGGGCGTCGCCGTCTGCGGCGAGGGCATCCCCTTCGTCGTCGTCCACGGGTTCTCGGCCGAGGGGTTCCTCTACGCCCAGACGCTGTGGCGGCTCGTCGACATGGGCTTCAAGGTCGTGGCCATCGACACGGCGGGGCACGGCGGCACGCAGGGCCTGCCCACCGGCGGCGCCGACTTCGCCGCCTACACCGACCTTCTGCGCCGGGTGCTCGACGCCCTGGGCATCCGCAAGGGCGTGTTCGCCGGGCACTCGATGGGGGGCCGCCTCGTCACCCAGCTGGCCGCCGTCGACCCCGACCGGGTGATCGCCGTGCTGCTCGTCGACGCCATCGTCGGCAAGACCTGGGACCGCATCGTGTGGGTGTCGCGCCTGTGGCCGCCGGTGCTGGCGGGCGTGGCCGCCGGGCTCGTGATCGACACCCTGTCGACGGTGCCGCTGTTCCGCGATCCGGCTCAGGCCCGCAAGCTGGGCCGTCTCATCGGGCCGACGCTGATCGGCCACGTCCGCCGCCCGTGGCGGTTGCTCGGCCCGGCGGCGTCGATCCTGCGCAGCCGGGGGAGCGGCTGGATGCTCGACGACATCCGGGCCAAAAAGATCCCGATCTTCGCCGTGCACGGCGACCGCGACATCGTCGTCCCGCTGGCCACCGCCCGCGACGCCGCCCGGCGGGCCAACGGCGTGCTCGTCGTCGTCGAGGGCGCCACCCACTCCTGGCTGCTCAAGGACCCCGAGTCGATGCCCGGCATCGTGTTCGAGCTGATGAAGGGCGAGCTCGGCACCGCCGTGCTCCGGGCCAAGCTCAAGGCCGGCATCGACTCGGGCGACCGGAGCGAGATCGACCAGAGCCCCGCCTTCTACGACCCGGACTCGCTCGCCGTCGCCCTCACGCCTCACCAGCCCTGGCACGACGACGCCGGCCTGCACCGCAAGGCCCGCTACACCTGGCGCATCGGTCGGGACTGAGGTTTCGAGCTCACTCGTTCGGCTGCGCCTCACTCCGTTCGCTCGAGTTCGACGGACCCTCGCTGCGCTCGTGACTGTTTCGGTCCTCGGCCGACTTCGTCGCCCTGCGGCCGTTGCCTGGGGCTCCGCCCCAGACCCCAGCGCCTCCGGCGGTTGACACGTGCGCCGCACCGCCGCGGTTCTCCGCGCCGGGAGGTCGAGCTGAGCATCGCTCGGCGGCGCTGGGGCCGTTCGGGCCCTGGCTGCTACCCTCGCCTCTTCGCTCCTGGCGACGCCGGCTCCACACCGTGGACTGCGCGCCGAGGGGCCGGGCCCCAGGTCCCACCCGGCTCGTGCAACTCGCACCGCCGTCCCATCGAGAGGAACACGATGTCAGACAAGATCGATGCGGCCAAGCCCGCGCTCATCGTCGAGCGCCGCTTGCACGACACCGACACGGGCTCCCCCGAGGTGCAGATCGGCCTGCTCACGGCCCGCATCAACCACCTCACGGCGCACGTGCAGGTCCACGACACGGACCACCACAGCCGGCGAGGCCTGCTGAAGCTGGTGGGTCGCCGTCGGCGGATGCTGGACTACGTCCGGCGCAACGACATCGAGCGCTACCGCGCCATCGTCGCCACCAACGGGCTGCGGCGCTAGCAAAGATCTCCCCAGGGGGGCGCCCGCCCGGGCGCCCCTCGTGCATCCCACCGAAACAACACAGCAACGGAGCTGTGGCAGGCAGGTCGGCTGCCAGATGCGGTTGCCCGGGTCATCCCGACCCGGTCCGCTCCATCTGGGAACCGGCCCGGCCGCAGCTCCTCGAAACCAAGGAGCCTCAATGGCTGATCCCATCAACGTGTCCGGACCCGTGTCCGGCGCCGACAAGACCCTGACCTTCGAGACGGGCAAGCTCGCCCAGCAGTCGCAGGGGGCCGTCGTGGCCTCCATCGGCCGCACGGTCGTGCTCGCCACCGCGAACGCCGCCAAGAACGTGCGCGAAGGCATGGACTTCTTCCCCCTCACCGTCGACGTCGAGGAGCGGATGTACGCCGCCGGGCGCATCCCCGGCTCGTTCTTCCGTCGTGAGGGCCGCCCCTCCGACGCCGCCATCCTCAACTGCCGCCTCATCGACCGCCCACTGCGGCCGAGCTTCCCCGACGGCTTCCGCAACGAGACCCAGGTCGTCATCACCGTCATGGGCGCCGACGGCGAGAACCCCCAGGACGTGCTCGGCATCAACGCCGCCTCGGCCGCCCTGATGCTCTCGGGCATCCCCTTCGACGGTCCCATCGGCGCCGTCCGCATCGCCTACACCCAGGACGGCGCCTGGATCCCGCACCCGACCTACCAGGAGGGCGACGAGTCGACCTTCGAGCTGGTCGTGGCCGGCCGGCGCACCGAGGCCGGCGAGATCGCCATCATGATGGTCGAGGCCGGTGGCACGGAGAAGGCGTGGTCGTACTACGAGTCCGGTGCCCCCAAGGTCACCGAGGAGGTCCTGGCCGGCGGCCTCGACGCCTGCAAGGCTTGGATCGGCGAGGCGATCGACCTGCAGATCGAGCTCGTGAAGCAGGCCGGCGCCCGTGAGCCCATGACCTGGACCCCCGTGCTCGACTACGCCCCCGAGGTGTTCGAGAAGGTGTCCGAGCTCGGCTCGGGCCCGCTGGCCGAGGCCGGCACGATCGCGGTCAAGGCCGAGCGCAACGAGGCCACCGATGCCGCCATCGCCGCCCTGCTCGAGCAGCTGGCCGCCGAGGGCGCCCCGTTCGAGGGCCGCACCAAGGAGGTCAAGGAGGCTGCTCGCTCACTGCAGAAGCAGCTGATCCGCAGCCGCGTGGTCAACGACGGCATCCGCATCGACGGCCGCGGCCCGGCCGATCTCCGGCCCGTCTCGGCCGAGGTGGGCGTGCTGCCCACGGCGCACGGCTCCGGCCTGTTCCAGCGGGGCGAGACGCAGGTGCTGAACGCCACCACCCTCGGCATGCCGAAGATGGACCAGCTCCTCGACACGCTGGCGCCCGAGAACAAGAAGCGCTACATGCACCACTACAACATGCCGCCGCACGCCAACGGCGAGACCGGCCGCGTGGGCAGCCCGAAGCGCCGTGAGATCGGCCACGGCCTCCTGGCCGAGCGGGCCCTCCTCCCGGTCGTGCCCTCGATCGAGGAGTTCGCCTACGCGCTGCGCCTCGTGTCCGAGGTGCTGGCCTCCAACGGCTCCACCTCGATGGCGTCGGTGTGCGCCTCGTCGCTGTCGCTGATGGACGCCGGTGTGCCGATCAAGGCGCCCGTCGCCGGCATCGCCATGGGCCTCATCTTCGCCGACGGCAAGTACACGACCCTGACCGACATCCTCGGGGCCGAGGACGCCTTCGGCGACATGGACTTCAAGGTCGCCGGCACGTCGGAGTTCGTGACCGCCCTGCAGCTCGACACCAAGATCGACGGCCTCCCCGCCGAGGTGCTGACGCAAGCCCTGCAGCAGGCCCGCGAGGCCCGCATGACCATCCTCGACGTGATGGCCAAGACCATCGCCGATCCCCGCCCCGAGGTGGGCGAGACCGCCCCGAAGATCATCAGCTTCGAGATCCCGATCGACAAGATCGGCGAGGTCATCGGCCCCAAGGGCAAGGTCATCAACGCCATCCAGCAGGAGACCGGCGCCGACATCTCCGTCGACGACGACGGCATGGTCGGCCGGGTCAGCATCGGCTCGGTCGACGGCACCGCCGTCGAGGAGGCCAAGCGCCAGATCCAGCTCATCCTCAACCCGCCGACGGCCGACGTGGGCGCGGTCTACCAGGGCCGGGTCGTGAACATCACGAAGTTCGGCGCCTTCGTCAACATCCTCCCGGGCCGCGACGGCCTGCTGCACATCTCCAAGATGGGCGGCGGCAAGCGCATCGACCGGGTCGAGGACGTGCTCGAGCTGGGCGACGTCATCGAGGTCCGGGTCGACGACGTCGATCCGGGCGGCAAGGTGTCCCTGTCGCCGGTCAACCCGCTCGTCGACGGCGGCGGCGAGGGTGGCGACAGC
>JACDCH010000651.1 GCA_013694495.1 Acidimicrobiia bacterium
CTTCCTCGATGCGGACCGCGGTGAGGAAGTCGATGCCGCCGCCGAGCACGCGCCACACGTCCTCGTGGCGCCACACGACGCCCTTCGGGTAGCCGGTCGTGCCGCCCGTGTAGAGGATGTACGTGTCGTCGTCGGAGCGGGGCCCGAAATCGCGCGCCGGGGAGGCATCGGCCAGCGCGTCCTCGTAGCGCACGGCGCCGACGTCGACGGGGTCGGCGGTGCCGTCGTCGACCACGACGAGGTGGCGGAGGCGTGGCAGCCGGGGCCCGATGGCGCCCACCAACGGGGCGAACTGCGCCTGGAACACGAGGGCGACCGAGTCGCTGTTGTCGAGCAGGTAGACGAGCTCGTCCTCGACGTAGCGGAAGTTGACGTTGATGGGGACGGCGCGCAGCTTGTAGGCGGCCAGCATCGCCTCGACGAACTCGATGCTGTTGTACGAGTAGATCGCGACGTGGTCGTCCGGGCCGATGCCCTGGGCGGCGAGGTGGTGGGCGAGGCGGTTGGCCCGGTCCTCCAGCTCGGCGAAGGTCGTCTGGCGGTCGCCGCAGATGAGGGCCGTGCGGTCGGGGACCGCATCGACCGTGTGTTCGACGAAGTCGGCGAGGTTGAAGGCCACCGCCGGGCAGTAGAACACGTTCTCCATCACCCGACAACGCCCTCGGCCCACCGGGACCGTGAGCGGGCAGAACGAGAATGTGTTCTACTTCGGGCGGTGACGACGGGAGAGTCCACGTGGACGCTCGAGCTGCCGTACCGGCGCAGCCTCGGGCCGGTGGTCGGCGCCTTCCTGACGGGCCTGCGCGACGGCCGCATCCTCGGGACCAGGACGAGCGCCGGCCGGGTCCTCGTGCCGCCGCTCGAGTACGACCCCGACACGGGCGACGCCGTCGACGACGACCTCGTGGAGGTCGGGCCCTCGGGGGTCGTGCGCCACTGCTCGTGGGTGGTCGAGCCGCTGCGCAAGCACCCGTTCGCGCACCCGTTCGCGTGGGCGCTCGTGCAACTCGACGGCGCCGACACGGCGATGGTGCACGCTGTCGACGTCGGCCCCGCCGGCGATGCCGGCTCGGTGCGCACAGGCATGCGGGTCCGGGTCCGGTGGCGGGACGAGCGACGGGGCCACATCACCGACATCGAGTGCTTCGAGCCCGAACCGGAGGAGCAGCCGTGAGCGAGGCGACGGAGCCGGTGCGGTTCATGCAGCAGGTGATCTCCCTCGACTACGTCACCAAGGTCAGCCCCGTGAGCCGCGCCTTTGGCCGGGCCCTGCTCGAGGGGCGCATCGTCGGCCACCGCTGCCCGCAGTGCTCGCTCGTGTACGTGCCGCCCCGCGGGTTCTGCCCGATCTGCGTGGTCGAGACGACCGACGCCGACGAGGTGCCCGTCGCCGACCGTGGCGTCGTCACGTCGTGGACGGTCCTCACCCCGATCCAGTACCACGGCCAGACCGAGCGCCACGACTACGCCCTCGCCAGCATCCTGCTCGACGGCGCCGACGGCACCATCGGTCAGCAACGGCTCACCGACGTCCCCCTCGACCGGATCCGCATGGGCCTGCGGGTGGCTGCGGTGTGGGCCGCCGACGCCGACCGCGAGAGCACCGACGCCCGCGGCTACGGCTTCGGTTCGGCCATCACCGGCTTCGCGCCCAGCGGCGAGCCCGACGCCGACCGGGCCCTGTACGAGAAGCACACCCTGTGAGCGAGCTTGCGAGCGAACCGATCAACATAGCGATGCACCTCATCAGTGGCCCCCGATCGCGCGGCGCTTGGGCGTGGCGGAACACCTGGAGGGTCCACTGATGAGGGACGTCGCCATCGTCTCGTTCGCCCAGGCGCCGTCGCTGGCCGCCGTCGACGTCACCGAGACGCAGATGCTGTACCCCGTCGTGACGGAGGCGATCGAACGGTCGGGAGTCGCCCGGCGCGACCTCGGCTTCACGTGCTCCGGAAGCGCCGACTACCTGTCGGGCGCGCCCTTCGCCTTCGTCGGGAACCTCGAGGCCACCGGCGCCTGGCCGCCGATCTCGGAGTCCCACGTCGAGATGGACGGGGCGTGGGCGCTGTACGAGGCGTGGGTCCGCCTCCAGCACGGCGACGTCGACTCCGCGCTCGTGTTCTCCTCCGGCATCTCGTCGCGCGGCGACCTGCGGGAAGTGCTGTGCCTGCAGCACGACCCGTACTACCTCATGCCCCTGTGGGTCGACCACGTGTCGCTCGCCGCCCTGCAGGCCAACGCGGTGCTCGAGGCCGGCGGCGGTACCGAGGCCGACCTGGCGGAGATCGTCGCCCGGTCGCGGCGCGATGCCCTGCGCAACCCCAAGGCTCAGGTGGCCGGCGAGGTCACGGCGGCGGCGCTGCTCGCCGAGCCCCACGTCGTCGCGCCGCTGCGGGCCGCCGACTGCCCCCCGGTGTCCGACGGCGCGGCTGCGGTCGTCC
>JACDCH010000654.1 GCA_013694495.1 Acidimicrobiia bacterium
CACGCAGGCGGAGCGACACGACGATGCCGAGGGCGGCCGCCACGACGGCGCCGAGGAACACGGCGTGCACGGACGCCTGGGTGGCGCCCCGCACCGCAGCCTCGATGGGGTCCGGGAGGGCGGCGATGGCCGACGGCTGGCGGACGAGGTCGGTGACGTCGTCGCCCAGGTCGGCGGCGACGCCGCCGGGCAGGCGGGCCACGAGCTCGCCGGCCAACCGGCTCGAGAACACCGCGCCGTACACGGCGATGCCGACTGCCCCGCCGAGGTTGCGCAGGAACATCGTGTTGGCGGTGGCCACGCCGAGGTCCGAGCGGGCGACGGCGTTCTGGACGGCGACGGTGAGGGGCGGCGACAGCACGCCGATGCCCGTGCCGAACACGGCCATCACCGCGAAGATGGCCCAGAGCGGCGTTCCCGCGCCGGTGCCGACGAGCAGCACGGCACCGAGGAGCAGCAGCCCGAAGCCGAGCGGCCCGGTGAACTTGTAGCGGCCGGTGCGCGAGATCAACCGGCCCGTCGGGATGGCGGCGAGGAGGACGCCGAGCATCATCGGCGTGACCAGCAGGCCCGACCGGCTGACCGAAACATCCTTGACGACCTGGAGGAAGAGCGGGATGTAGATCATCCCCACGTACATCGTGACGCCGGCCAGGAAGCTCATGATCCCGGCCACGGTGACGACGTCGTTGCGGAACAGCCGCAGCGGCAGCACCGGGTCGTCGACCCGCCGCTCCCAGACGACAAAGGCCCCCAGCACCACGAGCGCGGCGGCGAACAGGCCGAGTATCAGGGGCGAGCCCCACGGGTGCTCGGTGCCGCCCCACTCCAGCCCGAGCAGCAGCGTGCCGATGCCGGAGACGAGCAGCCCGGCGCCGACCACGTCGATCCGGCGCCCCGGCACCCGGGCCGGCTTCACCAGGCCCCGCAACGAGCGGGACGTGACGACGAGGGCGACGATGCCGACGGGGACGTTCACGTAGAAGATCCAGCGCCACGACAGCTGCTCGGTGAGGTAGCCGCCGACCAGTGGCCCCACGACGGAGGTGACCGCGAACACCGAGCCGAGGTAGCCCGTGTACCGGCCTCGCTGGCGGGGCGGGATGACGTCGCCCATCACCGCGAACGCGGTTGACATGAGGCCGCCGGCGCCGATGCCCTGCACGGCCCGGAAGGCCACGAGCATGGGCAGGTTCTGGGCCAGGCCGCACAGCATCGAGCCGCCGACGAAGATCACGATGGCGACCCTGAACATCGTCGGCCGCCCGAACAGGTCGCCGAGCTTGCCGTAGAGCGGCGTGGTCACCGTCTCGAACAGCAGGTACGCGGACACGACCCACGTGATGCTCTCCAGGCCCCCGAGGTCGCCCACGATCGTCGGCAGCGACGGCGACACGATCGTGCCGTCGAGCCCGGCCAGGGCCATCCCCGTGAGCAGTCCGCCGACGACCACGAGGATCTGCCGGTGGCCGAGCTCGACCGTCGCCGGTGCGTCGGAGGGGGGTGCGTCGTGCATCAGGAGGGTACTTGCATCCTACAAGGAGTTCGTTGTAGCGTACAAGCATCGCTCCGACGACGCAAGCCACCGCCGAACTGGGCGCCGACGAGCTCCGCGTCGCCACCGCCATGCGGGAGCTGCGGCGGGGCGCCGGCATGCAGCGGCTACGCGAGCGCATCTACGGCGACGACCCCGACGCCCTCGACATCGGCCAGCAGGACGCCCTCGAGGTCGTCGCCGCGCTGGGTTCGGCCCGCATGACCGAGGTGGCCGCCGCGCTCCGGGTCGACGCCTCCACCGCCACGCGCGCCATCGCCCGCCTCGAGTCGGCCGGGCTGGTCGGGCGGGGTCGAGCCGGCGACGACGGCCGGTCGGTGGTCGTCGCCATCACGGCCCGAGGCGAAGACCGCCTCGCCCGCCTCGGCACCATCGCCCGGGCGGCGCTGCGCGAGCTCTACGCCGGCTTCGACTCCGACGAGCTGGGCCAGCTCGCCCACCTCCTCGAGCGGCTGGTCGGCGCCGTGGACGCCCTCGTGCAGCCGACCTGAGCCCGGGCTTGCCCCGAGCACGCTGTTCGGACTAGTAAATCCCCGGTTTCGGAGGCCGAAACCCTTACGTCCGAACAGGAGTTCCGCATGGGAGTACTGGCTGAGGGCAGCTACCAGTCGTTCGAACTGCTCGGCGGGGAGTACCTCATCCTCGGCTTGTCGGCGCTGTCGGCTGTGATCGCGCTCGCGGTCGGGTTCGTTCTGATGCGCGACGTGCTCGCCCAGGACCAGGGCACGCCCAAGATGATCGAGATCGCCCTGGCGATCCAGGAAGGCGCCTGGGCCTACCTCAAGCGCCAGTTCCGCACGATCGCCGTGATCCTCGTGCCGTTGGCCGCCGTCGTGTTCCTCACCTCGACCGAGGTGCTGAAGCCAGAGGGTGCCCTCGGGAGCGGCGGGCTCTCGTTCATGGCCTCTGGCATCGCCCGCACGCTCGCCTTCGTCGCCGGCTGCATCCTGTCCGGGCTCACCGGCTACATCGGCATGACGCTGGCCACCCGGGGCAACGTGCGCACCGCCGCGGCCGCCAAGAGCGGCTCGATGCCGGCTGCGCTGAAGGTGGCCTTCCGCACCGGCGGCGTGGCCGGAATGTTCACGGTCGGGCTCGGCCTGCTCGGCGCCACGATCATCATCGTCCTCTTCAAGAACACGAGCTCGGCGATCCTCGTCGGGTTCGGCTTCGGCGGCTCGCTCCTGGCCCTGTTCCTGCGGGGCGGCGGCGGCATCTTCACCAAGGCCGCCGACGTCGGCGCCGACCTCGTCGGCAAGGGCGAGGCGGGCATCCCTGAGGACGACCCCCGCAACCCGGCCACCATCGCCGACAACGTCGGCGACAACGTCGGCGACTGCGCCGGCATGGCCGCCGACCTGTTCGAGTCCTACGAGGTCACCCTCGTCGCCTCGATCATCCTCGGTGTCCCCGCCTTCGAAGCCGTCGGTCTCAACCCGGCCCTCGGCCTCGTGTTCCCGCTCGCCGCCCGCGCCATCGGCGTCATCGCCTCCATCGCCGGCGTCTACGCCGTGAAGGCGAAGGAGGGCGAGACCGATGCCCTGAAGCCCATCAACCGGGGCTTCCTCACCGCCGGCATCATCACCGTCATCGGTGTCGGCGCCCTGGCACTGCTCTACATCGGCAACGAGACGTCCACCATCCAGCGGGAGGGCGAGACCATCGCCGGCCTGTCCAACGTGGGTTGGCGGTGCTTCGGCGCCGTCGTCATCGGTCTGGTCCTGGCCCAGGTCGTGAGCCGGATCACCGAGTACTTCACCGGCACGCACTACCGCCCGGTCAAGGAGATCGCCGAGGCGACCCGCACCGGCCCTGCCACCGCCATCCTGTCGGGCACGGCGGCGGGTCTCGAGTCGTCGGTCTACGCCATCATCGCCATCGGCGTGGCCCTCGGGTCGGCCCTCGCCCTCGGCGGCGGCAACCTGCCGTTCGCCCTCTACCTCGTCGCACTCTGCGGCATGGGCATGCTCGCCACCACCGGCGTCATCGTCAGTGAGGACACGTTCGGCCCGGTGTCCGACAACGCAGCGGGCATCGCCGAGATGTCGGGCGAGTTCCACGGCGAGCCCGAGCGGATCATGGTGAGCCTCGACGCGGTGGGCAACACCACCAAGGCCGTCACGAAGGGGTTCGCCATCGGCTCGGCGGTCATCGCCTCGGTGGCCATCTTCGCCTCGTTCATCGAGACGGCGGCCAACGAGACCCTCGACCTCGCCACCCTCGAGACGCTCAAGCAGAGCGCCCGGGGCGTGTTCGACGCGATCCCGATCAACGTCGCCGACCCCAAGGTCTTCATCGGCCTCCTCATCGGCGGCTCGGTGCCGTTCCTCTTCTCGGCCCTCGCCATCCGGGCCGTCGGCCGCACCGCCGGCGTCGTGGTCCAGGAGGTCCGCCGCCAGTTCGCCGACGGCAAGATCATGTCCGGCGAGAAGAAGCCCGAGTACGGGCCGGTCATCGACATCTGCACCGCGGCCTCGCTGCGGGAGCTGGCTACGCCGGCCCTGCTCGCGGTGCTCACCCCGGTCATCGTCGGCTTCGGCATCGGCTTCGCCGCCCTGGGTGCGTTCCTCGCCGCGGTCATCCTCGTTGGCCAGTTGATGGCCAACTACCTGAGCAACGCCGGTGGCGCGTGGGACAACTCGAAGAAGTACATCGAGGACGGCCACGAGGGCGGCAAGGGGTCCGAGGGCCACAAGGCCGCGGTCATCGCCGACACCGTCGGCGACCCGTTCAAGGACACCGCCGGCCCCGCGCTCAACCCGCTCATCAAGGTGATGAACCTGGTGTCGCTCCTGATCCTGCCGGCCATCATCAACCTGCAGGACGACGACGGCCCCCGGTTCCTCATCGCCGGCGTCGCCCTCGTGGTGCTCATTGGTGCGGTGATGTTCTCGAAGCGCACGACCGACTCGATCGGCGACGAAGCGCCGGCGGCCTCGGTGGCACCGGCCACCCCGGTGCACTAGTCCGCTGACCTACTGATCTACCGTCCTGGCGGCAGCTCCGGTCGTTCCGACGACCAGGCTGCCGCCAGTTCGCGCTTGGAGGACCGTTGTGGAGATTGTCGCCGCCCTGGGGCTCGACCCCGAGAAGTTGATCGAGGCCTTCGGGCTGATCGGGATCTGGGCGATCGTGTTCGCCGAGTCGGGCCTGCTGGTCGGCTTCTTCCTCCCCGGCGACGCGCTGCTCTTCACGGCCGGCTTCTTCGCCTCGTCGCCCGAGTCGATCCCCGAGGCGCTGCACCTTCCGCTGCTGCCGCTCATGGCGGGGATCGTCATGGCCGCCATCGTCGGTGACCAGGTCGGGTACCTCTTCGGCAAGCGGGTGGGCCCGGCGCTGTTCTCCCGGCCCGACTCGCGGTTCTTCAAGCAGCAGAACGTGCAGAAGGCCACCGAGTACTTCGAGCGCTACGGGCCCCGCACGATCGTGCTGGCGCGGTTCGTGCCGATCGTCCGCACGTTCGCTCCGATCGTGGCCGGCGTCTCCGGGATGGAGTACAAGACCTTTGTCCGCTGGAACGTGATCGGCGGCCTCGTGTGGGGCGTCGGGGTGACGCTGCTCGGCTACTTCCTCGGCCAGATCGACGTCATCGCCGAGAACATCGAGCTGACGATCCTCGTCGTCGTCGGCATCAGCTGCCTCCCGATCGTCATCGAGCTCCGCCGCTCGTACAAGGAGCGCAGGATCGCCAACCCGATCACCGAGGCCATCGTGACCACGGTGGGCAACGAGGAGGACGTCTGATGGGACCGCGGGAGCGGCTGCTGGCCATCGCCATCGCGGTCGTGCTCGCCGGCGGGGCACTCGCCGGCGCCACCGTCGACGACGACCCGGATCCGGCTGCTGACGAGGCCGCGTCCTCGACGACGACCGCCGCCCCGGGCGAGCGCAACACCACCACGACCGGCGGCGATCCGACCTCGTCTTCGACGGGGTCGACGGCCTCGACTGCATCGACCTCGTCGTCGACCTCGTCGTCGACCTCGTCGTCGTCCTCGTCGTCCACGTCGTCCACGTCGTCGACGGCCCGGACGGCGACCACGGCGACCGTGGCCACGCCGACGACGGCGGCCCCCGCGCCGACGAGCCCGCCCGCGACCACCGCCGCCAGCGCCGACCTCGAGCTCTCGAGCCGGGTGAGCACCGTCGGCGCCGACCGCCGGCTCGTCGTCTACCTGAGCAACCGCAGCCAAGGCGACGGCGGCCCGATCGAGCTGCGCCTCGACGTCCCGTCGGGGAGCCCGGTGAGCTTCAGCCTGGCCTCGGCGACGCCCGGCCTCAGGTGCGACGGCTTCCCCCGAGCGGTCCGGTGCACCCAGCCCGACAGCCCGGGGGGCGCGGGCCGCCTCGCCGAGGTGACGTTCGTCGTCGATGTCGGCGACGGGACCTGCAACCAGGGCGACGACGCCTTCGACGTCACGATCCGGGTCGACGGCGAGGCGCCCGACCCCGACCCGTCGAACAACACCGAGACCCGGTCCGTCTGCCGCGTGGACTGAATGGCCGCACCGGAGGCGCAGCGGTTCGTCATCACCGGGCTGTCCCGCCTCGCCGTGCGGGTCGCCAGCCATCTGGCGGCGCGGCGGGCGTCGGTCACGATCGTCACCGACCACGTCTCCGACGCGCACCTCGTCGACGTGGCCTCCCGGATCGCCGGCGTCGAGGTCGTCGCCGGCGGGGTCGACCGCTCGGCGGCGCTCGCGCTCGGCGGCCTCATGGGCGCCGACGGGCTGCTCGCCCTGGGCGACGACGACCTCGACAACCTCCGCACCGTGGCGTGCGCCGCCGCCATGGCACCGGAGGTGCCCGTCGTCCTGCGGTCCTTCGACGCCGCCGTCGCCGACCAGCTCGAGCTCTCGGCCAACGTGCGCCGGGCGTTCAGCGTCTCGGGCCTCGCCGCTCCGGCGTTCGTCGCCGCCGTCCTCGGGGACGAGGCGGTCCAGACCCTCCGGCTCGGGCGCGAGGAGGTGTCGCTGCTGCGCACCAACGTCCAGCCATCGGGGCCGCTCGCCGGACGGACGCCCGACGACGTCCGCGCCGACCTCGGCGTCACGGTGCTGGCCCGAGCCGACGAGGCGGAGACGGCCTGGATCGCCAACACGGACGGCTCGGCCGTGCTCGAGCAGGGCGAGGAGCTGCTGCTCGGCGGCCGGTTGGTCGACGTCTTCGGCCTGGCCCTGGCCAACGACCCGCTGCCGACGCCCCCGCCGCCGTGCGTCCGCAGCCGGGCCCTGCTGCTCGACGGCGCCGACGACGAGGCGCCCGGGCGCAGCGTCACCTCGACCCTGCTGCCGGCCACCGCGCTCGGCCTCGGCGCACTGCTCGTCGGCGGCAGCATCGCGTTCGGCATCGCCCGCGACCTCACGCCGCTCGAGGCGCTGTACTTCACCGTCACCACGGCGTGGGGCGACCCGGCGGTGCAGGGGTCGGACCCGTGGCAGCAGGTGTTCGGGCTCTGCCTGATGGTGTCCGTCGGTGCGCTGGTCGGCGTGCTGTTCTCCTACCTCGCTGCGCTGGCCACCGAGGAGCGCATGGCGTCGCGCATGGGGCGACGGGCCGCCCGCATGCAGGGCCACGTCGTCGTGGCCGGCCTGGGCACGGTCGGCTACCGGATCGTGCGCCTGCTGCGCCAGATCGGGGTCGAGGCGGTGGCCGTCGACCGGGACCCTGCGTCGCGCTTCGTCGGCGCCGCGGCCGCCTACGGCCCGGTGCTCACCGGCGACGTGCGCCTGCCCGAGGACCTCGCCCGGGCCGGGATCGAGCGGGCCGCCTGCCTCGTGGCCACCACCGACGACGACCTCGTGAACATCACCGCCTGCCTCCAGGCCCGGGCCCTCAACCCCGGGGTCCGCACCGTGGCCCGCATCTTCGACGAGGCCATCGCCGAGAGCGCCGGCAGCGCGCTGGGCATCGACTCCGTCGTGAGCGCCTCGAGGGAGGCGGCCGCCGCCTTCGTCGGCGCCGCCATCGACGACCGGGCGTCGCGGGAGGTCGAGCTCGGTGCCCTCCACCTCGTCGCCCTCCGCCACACCTTCGACCACGATCGCCCGCCGAGCGAGACGCAACGGTCCGCGTGGCGCGCCGAGGGCGTCCACGTCCTCCACGCCGACGGCGACGTGGCCATCGTGGCCGGCCCCGCCGCCGCCCCGTCGTTGCTGGGGTTCATCAACGCCTGAGGAGCCAGGACCAACGGGTGTGCAGGAACCGGACGCTTCCGTCCGGCTGCTGCACACCAATTCCGATCGGCTACTGGGGCTGGTTCCACTCCGTCCAGCCGAGGCCGGTGCGACCGTCGGGCGCGGTGAAGCGGCACAGGGCGCGGGGGAAGCGGTCGACCCGGCCGTCGGGGCTGACGAGGAGCGACGGAGCGAAGGCGAGCGGCTCGATGGCGAGGTCGAGGCCGGCGATGGTGGCGTCGCCCCGCTCGGGCAGCCCTTCGTCGCCGAGGACCTCGCTGCTCGCGACGGTGCCGTCGTTCGCGTCGGGCCACGCCGCCGGCACCACCCCACCCCCGGGGGCCTGGAGGTAGCCGAAGCCGAGGCGCATGTCCGGGATCCGGATGTCGCTGCCGTGGAAGCGGGTGCCGTCGTCGAGGCGCCCGGACGTCCACACCCACGGAAAGGCCCACCAGTCGCGGACGGCCCACGAGTGGTCGCGCTGGCCGTGCCCGTCGACCTCGAACGACTCGGTGCCGAGCAGCACCTCGCCGTGCACGGTGCACGGGACCTCGTACCGGGTCGTGTGGCCGTAGTGGTACGGCTCACCGTCGGTCTCCCACTCGAGGTCGAGCGCCATCGGCACAAGGTCGCCGTGGGGGCCGCCGGGGCGGTAGGCCTCGGCCGGCGAGTCGATCGTCACGCCCTGGGCCTCGTTGGCCACCTGCCAGCGCTCGAGCGGGTGGGTGCCGATGTGCTCGGCCCAGAGCCCGTTGGAGCGCACCTCGAGCGACGGGTCCTTGGGGATCGCCGTCTCGTAGTCGGCCACGGCCACCGTGGGCCGGCCGGGCCGCACGACGTAGGCGTGGTACCAGGCGACGCCGAGGTTGGGATAGAGGCCGAGCCGCACCCATCCGCCGAGGGAGCCGTCGGGCTGGGTGAAGTCGAAGTACCACGACTCCCCCCACAGGGGCTCGTTGCCGGGCGGGTGCCGACCCTCGTCGGCGGCCAGGACGAGGGGGCGCTCCGGAGCGGTCACGGACGCGCACCGTACTGATCGCTGGCCTCTGAGCGGTGGGGCCGGTACGCTCCGGAGTCCGGCGGAGAGGTGGGAGGTCGGAAGTGCCCCGATTTGGGATGAGGCTCGTCGCGGTGGTGGCGCTCTGCGCCACGGCCGCGTTGTCACCGGCGCTGGCCGGTTCCGCCGTCGGTGCGCCGGCGGCCGTCGCCCAGGCCCCACCGGTCACGGCGGCTCCGGCTGCGACGGTGTTCGGCCAGGAGGTGGCGATCACGGCCTCGGTGCCCGACGGCACCGGCGACGTCACCTTCACCGAGGGCGGCACCACGCTCGGGACCGCGACGCTGTCGGGCGGCACCGCCGTGTTCCGCACGTCGACCCTCTCCGTGGGGGCGCACATCATCACGGCGACGACCGCCAGCGGCACCCGGATCGGCGAAGCCACGGTGGCGGTGGCCAAGGCCAGCACCACCACCACGATCGCCGCCGACGCCAACCCGTCGGCCGCCGACCAGGACGTCATCTTCACGATCACCGTCGCCCCTGTGGCGCCGGGCGGCGGCAAGCCCACCGGCAACGCCACGTTCCAGGTGGCGAACGAGGCACCCGTGCCCGTCGTCCTCAACGCCGACGGCATCGGCACGATCTCCCGGTCGTTCACCGCCGCCGGTTCGATCGAGGTGCGGGCCACCTACGCGGGCAACGACTCCTTCGCCGGCTCCACCACCCTGGTCTCCCAGGTCGTGCGGGGCGCCGGGGCCGCGGTCGTGCTCACCTCGTCCGAGTCCGACCAGGTCACCACCTACGGCGAGTCGATCACGTTCACCGTCACGGTCGCGCCGCTGGCGCCGGCCACGACCCCGCCCACGGGCGACGTCGAGCTGTTCGACGGCGAGACGTCCCTCGGCACGGCCACCCTCGACGGGGCGACACCGCTCACGTTCGAGGTCGAGGGCCTCGCCTTCGGGGAGCACCGGCTGCACGCCACGTACAACGGTTCGGCCACCACCGCGCCGGCCGACTCCGCCGAGATCATCCACCGGGTCGACCGGGCCATCACGAACACCGTCGCCACCGACGGCGCGGGCCTGACCATCGGCGTCGCCGTCAGCCGGACGTCCAACGCCGCCGCCGCCATCGCGGCCGGCGCGCCCGCCGCCCTCCCCACCGGGACCGTGACCGTCAGCAAGGACGGCATCGAGGTCGGCACCGGGGTGCTCGGGGCCGACGGCACGGTCGAGATCACCTCGTCGGCCCTCAGCAACGGCACGCACACGCTGACGGTCAACTACCAGGGCGACGCCAACCACCAGCCGTCGAGCACGACGGTCAACAAGACGGTGGGCGGCTCGGGCTCGGGCTCCGGGTCGGGATCCGGTTCGGGCTCGGGCGCCGGCGCCGGCGCGGGCGCCGGTGGTGG
>JACDCH010000662.1 GCA_013694495.1 Acidimicrobiia bacterium
GCCTCGGGCACGGTGACGGCGACCGACAAGTCCTCCTTCGCCGAGCTCGACGGCACCCGGACCGTCGTCTTCAACGGTGGCGACACCTATCGCGTGTTCGACGGCACTGCCTGCGCGGCCTCGACGCCCGCCAACTTCTTCGCCAACCTCTCCACCGGCGACTTCCTCAGCACCGCCGACGCCAACGTCGCTTTCGTGCCGTACGTGACCGGCGGCCCGAACCAGTTCTGCCTCGCCGACAACGCCCCGCAGCCCCCCACCATCACCGGCCTCGCCCTCACGCCGCCCACCGGCGTCGTCACGCTGAACCCGGCGACGCTGGTACCGGGAGCGACCATCAGGGTCAGCGCCGCGGTCAACCCGCCCGGCACCTTCGCCACCGCCGGCGTCGTCGGCACCAACACCGCCGATGCCGACCCGGTCGCGGCCGGCTACCAGGTCAACGTCTCGGGCCTGCTCCCGGCCACGCCGTACACGTTCTACGCGACGCAGACCACCTCGGAGGACACCTCCGCCCCCTCGGCCGGCTTCAACAGCTCCCCGCAGCCCCAGCCGGCGGCCACCACCATCACCAGCATCACCCCGGTCGACGTCAACGACGGCGTCGGGAGCACGACGCAGCTGCTCGTCACCTACAGCGCCAACGTGACGCCGGGTCCGGCGGGCAGCTTCACGGCGTTCCCCACCGCCCAACCGGCGAGCACGAGGATCTCCACTGCCGTGGCCCAAGGGCCGTTGCCCACCCAGCTGCTGGTGACCTTCGGTGCTCCCGGAGGAACCTTCACCGACGCCACCCCCGATGTGGCCTACACGCTCAACCAGGCGCAGGGTGGTGCGGTCCAGGCGGCGGCGCCGAACGCTCCCGTCCAGGCCAACAGCGGAACGTTCAGCTATTGAGCCCTGAGCGGGCGAGGTCGGCGACGATGCCGTCGACGATGGCAGCGGCCGGACTCGTGGTGGCGTCGGCAGCCGGCGGGCGCCGCCACCGGTCGGGGTCGGCCAGGAAGGCGTCGACGGTGGCCGGGTCGTAGCGGGCCAGCACGACGTTGGCGTCGAGGCCGTCGGGGCGCTCGGTGCGGGCCCGCCAGAGGAGCGTGGGGACGCCCAGGCGGGCGCACTCCTCCTGGATGGAGCCGCCGTCGGTCACGACGAGCGGCGCCGCCGCCAGGGCCCGCACGAAGTCCCCGTGGGGCACCAGCGGGCCCACGGAGACCCCGGCCGCGGCCAGGCGGGCGTCGAGGCCCCGCTTGGCCAGGGCGGGCCCGGTGGGGCCGTGCACCACGAAGCGGGTGGGCATGACCGCTGCGATGCGCTCGACGAGGTCGACGAAGCCGTCGAGGGCGGCGGGCCGGTGGAGGTTCTCGACCCGGTGCATGGTCACCACCGCCGGGCCCGTGCTGCCCGCGGGCCGGCCGGCGACGAGGGCGGCGGTCACCGCGTCGCGGGAGGTGTTGCCCGGCACGGCCACCACTCGGCCCCGCACCCGCAGGGCGCGCAGGTTGTCGACGGCCACCTGGTCCGGGGCGAACAGCACGTGGGCCAGGCGCATCACGACGAGGCGGATGAGCTCCTCGGGGAACGGGTGCAGGAGGGAGTGCGAGCGCAGGCCGGCCTCGAGGTGGGCCACCCGCAGGCCGGCCCGGCGGGCGAGCAGCGTGGCCAGGAGCGTCGAGGGGGTGTCGCCGTGCACGAGCACCAGGCGGGTGTCGGGGCCGAAGACGTCGGCACGGAGGCGGCGGCGGGAGGCGAGCGACCCGGCCAGGCGCAGGGCCCACCAGGCGGCCTGGGGGAGCGACTCGACGTCGCCGTCGCCGCCGAGGCGCACGGCCGGAGCCCGCAGCTGCAGCTCGTCGCGCAGCTGGGTGGCGAGGGTGGCGTGCTGACCCGAGTCGACCAGGCGGTAGCCGATGCCGGCCCGGTCGAGGCCGTGCAGCACCGGGGCGGTCTTGATGTACTGCGCCTTCGTCCCGATGAAGGCGACGACCTGGCTCATCGGTGCCCCGGCCGTCTGCGCACCGGCGCCGTCTTACCTGCTGCGCTCCCCGGTGTCCAAGGAGGCCCGGTTGTCGACCCGGGTGCTGCCGGGGGTGGGGGCGCTCGCCGGCGCCGTGGTCGGCGGGGTCGTCG
>JACDCH010000663.1 GCA_013694495.1 Acidimicrobiia bacterium
CGACGACCCCGCCCCGACCGGCGGCCGGGCCGAGGCCCGCCGCGACGGGCGCGTGACGCTGCGCACCGCGTGGGCGCTGCTGCGGGTCGATCCCCACGCCTATGCGTTGGCGTGGCTGCAGTGGGTCGCCTTCCACACGTTCCCCATCCCGCTCGGCCTGCTCCTGAAGGCCGTCCTCGACCGCATCGGCAGCGACGCGGGGACGACGTCGGTGTGGGTGGTGCTCGCCGCGCTGGCGGGGGCAGAGCTCGCCCGGTGGACGCTCTTCGGCTCGGCCGTGTGGCAGTTCGCAGGGGCGTGGATCGGCTGGCACACCGTGCCCCGCCTGAACTTGCTCCGCTCCCTCGTGTCGGCCCCGGGCCCCGTGGCCGGCCGGCTGCCGGGTTCGTCGGGCGAGGCCGTGAGCCGCTTCCGCGACGACACCGAGTCGCTGGCCCAGGTTCTCGACGTCGGCCTCGACATCTCGGGCGCGGTGCTTTCCACCGTCCTCGCCATCGCGATCCTGGCGTCGATCGACGCCCGGACGACGTTCGTCATCGTGCTGCCCGTGGTCGCCGCGCTCGGGTTCGCCCGCTGGCTCGGCCCCCGCATCCGCGCCTGGCGGGTGGCGTCGCGAGAAGCCGCGGCGGAGGTGACGAGCTACCTCGGCGACCTGTTCGGCTCGATCCTCGCGGTGAAGGCGTCGGGCGCCGAGGCCGCCGCCGCCTCCCGGTTCCGGGACTTGAACGATCGCCGGCGGGTTGCGGCGCGGCGCGACCAGGCCGGCACCGCGCTCGTGGAGTCGCTCGGCGGCGTCACCGGCGAGGTCGGCGTCGGGCTCATGCTGCTCCTCATCGCCCCGGCCCTGCGGCGGGGGGAGCTGAGCCTCGGCGACGTCGGCCTCTTCGCCAGCTACGTCACCGTGCTCGCGTCGTTGCCCCGCTGGGTCGGCCGGCTGGGCGCGTACATACGCCAGGGCGGGGTGTCCGTCGAGCGCTTGGCCGCCCTCACCGTCGACGGCGATCCGGCCGGTGTCGTCGCCCCGCCGGTGGCCATGGACCTGCGCCACGGGCCTGGTCCGGCCCCGACGCTGCGGGCCCGGCCCGCGCCGCCCGCCACGCTGTCGGTCCGGGGCCTCACCGCCGACCACGGACCGGGGACGTCCGGCATCATCGATGTCGACCTCGACGTGCGGCCGGGCCAGCTGGTCGTGCTCACCGGGCCGGTGGGAAGCGGCAAGACCTCCCTGCTGCGGGCGACGCTCGGCCTCCTGGGCCGCCGGTCGGGGACGATCGCCTGGGGCGGCGAGGTGATCGACGACCCGGGCGCCTTCCTCGTGCCGCCCCGGGTGGCGTACGTGCCCCAGGTGCCCCGCCTGTTCAGCGAGCCCCTGGTCGACACCATCCTCCTCGGCCTGCCCGTCGAGGAGCTCGACGAGGCCCTCGAGCTGGCGCAGCTCACCGACGACGTGGCCGCCATGCCCAACGGGCTCGCCACGGTGGTGGGTCCGCGCGGCGTGCGTCTCTCGGGCGGGCAGGTGCAGCGGGCCGCAACGGCGCGCGCCCTGGCCCGCCGTCCCGCCCTGCTCGTGGTCGACGACCTGTCGAGCGCCCTCGATGTCGCCACCGAGGTACGGCTCTGGGACGGCCTGCTCGGCCGCGGCGCCGGCCGCACCGCCCTCGTCGTGACCCACCGCCGCCAGGTGCTCGACCGCGCCGACGTCGTCGTCGAGCTCCGAGACGGCCGCCGGGTCCGCTGAACCCCGGCTCGACCGGGCGTGCTCGGTCGGGGTGGTGCGCTCGGTCCGCTCACACCGGCTCGTGCGCACCAGCCTTCCGGCGCGGGGTCGTGCGCTCGGTCGGGGTGGAGCGCTGGGACCGCTGGCGCCGGCATGTGCGCACGACCCCTTTTGGTTCAGTCGAGGAGGGCGAGGACCATGGCGTCGACGCTGGCCAGGGGGGCGGGGTGGTGGACCGCAGGGCCGTCGTCGGCCATGGCGTCGGCGGGGGCGCCGAGGCGGTCCATCGTGGCCAGCACCTCGGCGTCGAGGAAGCGGGACAGCGGGGCGTAGCTGTGGCCGTCGGCCCGAACGCCGCCGGAGCGGCGGTGGTGGTGCATGCGCAGCGGCGCGTAGCAGCGGAGCTCGTCCTTGGCCCGCGTCATGGCGACGTAGAGGAGCCGGCGCTCCTCCTCGACCTGGGCCGCGTCGCCCGTGGCGAGGTCGGACGGCAGGTTGCCGTCGACCAGCGAGATGACGTGCACGACCTTCCACTCGCCGCCCTTGGCGCCGTGGATGGTGGAGATCGTGAGGGAGTCGTCGTCGAGGTGGGGCGGGCCGGCGAGGTCGCCGGTGGACGACGGCGGGTCGAGCGTGAGCTCCACGAGGAACCGAGACAGCGAGGGCGC
>JACDCH010000050.1 GCA_013694495.1 Acidimicrobiia bacterium
ACCTCACGCACGCGGGCGGGCGAGAGCGCCTTGGCCACGAAGCGCGCGGGCTCGTCGCCGGCGTGCTCCCACTGGTCGGCGGTGAGGGCCGGGCCGCCCTCGGCCGGGTGCCACTCCATCTCGCCGGACTCGGCGTTCTGCCTCCACTCGCCCTCGGCGTACTCGGGGCCGTCGTAGCGCGAGATGCCGGCCTCTTCGTCGGCCAGCATCTGCTCACTCTTGATGTCGACCCGCCAGCCGGTGAGCCGGGCGGCGAGGCGGGCGTTCTGGCCCTCCTTGCCGATGGCCAGGGAGAGCTGGAAGTCCGGGACGATGACCGTGGCGGTGCCCGTCTCCTCGTCGATGCGGACCTCCTTGACCTTGGCCGGCGACAGCGCTTTGGCCACGAAGTCCGGCGGGTCCTCCGAGAACGGGACGATGTCGATCTTCTCGCCCCGCAGCTCGTTGACGACCATGCGGACGCGGGCGCCTCGGGCGCCGACGCAGGCCCCGACCGGGTCGACGTTGGAGTCGTTCGACCACACCGCGATCTTGGTGCGGTGCCCGGGCTCGCGGGCGCAGGCCCGCAGCTCGACGACCCCGTCGGCGATCTCGGGCACCTCGAGCTCGAACAGGCGCTTGATCAGCCCCGGGTGGGTGCGGGACACCACGATCTGCGGGCCCTTCGCCGTCTTGCGAACCTCGACGATGTACGCCTTCACCCGGGCGCCCGGCTCGGGACGCTCGTAGGGCACCTGCTCGGCCTGGGGCAACAGCGCCTCGACCCGGCCGAGGTCGAGCAGCGTGTAGCGGCTGTCGTTCTGCTGGATGATGCCGGTGACGATGTCGCCCTCGCGGCCGGCGTACTCGGAGTACTTCTGCTCGCGGTCGATCTCCCGCAGGCGCTGGGTCATCACCTGCTTGGCCGTCTGCGCCGCGATCCGGCCGAAGTTCTCCGGGGTGACGTCGAACTCGTCGCCGTGCGGCTCGCCGTCCTCGTCGAGCTCCTGGGCGAACACCCGGATGTCGCCGGTGTCGGGATCGATCGTGACCCAGGCGTACTCGTAGGCGCCCTGCATGCGCTTGTAGGCGGACTCGAGCGCGTCGGCGAGCGCGGAGAGGAGCGTGTCGGTCGTGATGCCGCGCTCGGCGGCGAGCGCCTGCAGGGCCTCGAACATGTCCGGGTTGGTCATCGCTTCGCTGCCTTCTTGTCGGTAGTGGGCTTGGCGCTCAGGGGCTTCCCGCCGGCGGGACGGGACCCAGGCTTGGGGGCGGGCCCCCAGGCGAAGGTGGTCCGGGCCCGCTCGATGTCGGCGTGGTCGAGGGTGCGGTCGGTGCCGTCCTCGAACCGAACGGTGATGGAACGCTCGTCGGCGGCGGCCAGGGTGCCCTCGAGGCGCCGCTCGCCCTCGGTGCCGGGGACGGTCTTGACGGCGACGGTGCTGCCGATCGCGTCGACGTAGTGGGCCGGCGTGCGTAGAACCCGCTCGAGGCCCGGGCTCGACACCTCGAGGGTGTAGCCGCCGTCGATGGGGTCGTCCTCGTCGAGGAGCCGGTTGATCGCCCGGGTGAGCGGGGCGATCTGGCCGATCCCGACGCCATCCGGGCTGGTCACGAGGATCGTGAGGACACCGCCGGCGTAGACGATGTCGTAGAGGGCGAGCTCGAGCTCCTCGACCGCGGGCGCGATGATGCCGGCGACACGCTCGGCGATCGTCGGCACGCTGCTCCTCCTGGTCTGGACAGATCGAAGGCGTGGGTTCCCACCCACGCCAGGGTTCGGAACCCTACCAGCGATGCCCTGATGGGCACCCTGCGGCGGCCGCCAGCGGCGAGGGGGTCACGTCCCCCAGCTGAACGTCACGGAGACGAGGGAGCTGTCGCCCTGGTCGCAACCAACGTACACGAGCTCCTCGAATTCGCTCGGCGACTTGCTGCACGTCCAACCGTCCGCCTGCATCGGCTCGTCGGGCACGTCGCCGAGGGCCAGCACCTTGGCGTCGAACTCGGCCGCAACCCGCCGGGCGACGTCGCAGTCGGTGCCCAGTGCGCCGAGTTCGTCCACGTGCTCCAGGTCGTCCTCGCAGGCCCGGCCCGCCGTCGGACCTTCCGGCGCCGGGTCCTGCGGAGGTGCTGGCACGGGCGGGTTCCCGGGGTTCGTCACGGACGGCGGCTCGGTCGCGGGGGCCGTCGTGGGCGGCATCGTGGGTGGCGCCCCGACCGGCGTGTCGGATCGAGGCTGCGACGTCGGCGGCGTCGGCGGCTGGTCGATCCGGCGAGTCGTGGCCGTCTGAGATGCCGCTGCGTCGGGACGCGTCGCCGTTGCGCCCTCGGACGCGGCGCCGCCACACGCGCCGAGGACCACGGCCAGCGCGAAGAGGACCGCGGCCCAACTACCAGTTGATGATGCTTGCACACTGCTCCTTCGGAGTACGTCGCTGCTCCGTTGGACGCGCGTGCCGGCCAGTTCCTTCCAAATTCGCTCGATCCCGTCGCCGGTCGAGTCAGAACCTGCGGACGGATCGCGGGGCAACCGCGCCTCGCGGCAGGTCCTTCCTGTGTCTCAGTTCGATTCCGGGTTCCCGCGTCGAGGGACTTCGCCCGAGGCGGCCGGCACCCTTCATCTCACACTCAGTCTGGCTGAGTTTGCGCTCAGCAGCTGCGGGGCGGGCGCACGAGGCGTGCCGTGGTGGGTCGGGTGGTGCCGACTCGGGGTCGTGGCTGGCGAGGCCTCGGCCGAGCTCGATGATCAGGCGCAGAAGCCGACACCCGCCCGCAGCGCGGGGGCCGGCGAGCGCCGTTCCCCGCCGGTGCACTTGGCCGGCTCAGCGGGCAGAAATGGCGCCGGTGACCACGAAGAGGTCGAGCGTGCGGGCCAGGAACGTGGCCATCTGGCCCCGCAGAACCGGTGCCGTCGGGGCGAAGGTCGTCGCCGAGGTGCCGGCAGTCAGCCCGACGCCGGCGACCTTGT
Source organism: Acidimicrobiia bacterium (assembly GCA_013694495.1). Classification (GTDB taxonomy): domain Bacteria; phylum Actinomycetota; class Acidimicrobiia; order Acidimicrobiales; family JACDCH01; genus JACDCH01. The sequence goes on from JACDCH010000050.1 coordinate 2,951, forward strand.
CGATGTTCGCCTCGTGGACCGAGCCGTCGTCGTCGGTGAAGCGGTCCCTGCCCACGGGCAGCGGCGCGTCGGCCACCAGGTCGTGGGCCCGCACCAGGAACGTGGCCATCTCGGCGCGGGTGACCGTCGCACCAGGCGCGTAGGTCGTTGCCGTGCGGCCCTTCACGACGCCGAGGGTTGCGAGCTGGTTGATGCGGTGCTGGTGGACCGAGGTGTCGTCGTCGGTGAAGGCGTCCGGCGGTGACGACGGCAGCGTGACGCCGGAGACCTCGAGCAGACGGGCGACGAAGGACGCCAGCTGCGCTCGGGTCATCGATCCACCGGGGTCGAAGGTGCTCGCCGTCCGCCCGGCCGCCACGCCCCACCAGGCGACGCACCCGACGGCGGCAGCGCGCACGCTGCCGTCCAGGTCGGAGAAGCTCGGCTCGGGTGTGGTCTCGGGCGGGCAGGCGTTCTCGATGCCCCGCGTGCCGGTCGTGGAGGCCGGCGTCGGGCTCAGGTCCGTGGTCTGGGTGCCCGTCGGGAGCGGGGCGGTCACGGCGGCGTCGGCTCGTAGGAGGCCGTGCCCGTACTCGTCGTCGCGCCCGGCGGGTCCGAGGTCCCGGGTCGTGGCCAGGAGCATGCTCTCGATGGCATCGGGGTCCGTGAGGCCCCTGGCCGCGAGCAGGGCGGCCACGGCGCTCACCTGGGGGGCGGCCATCGAGGTGCCATGGAGGAAGCAGTAGCAGAACTCGCTCAGCGAGGTGGTGAAGGACTCCTGGAGGATGCCGTCCCGGTAGCCGTCACCGTCCTGGTCGACGCTCGTGTCGCCGCCCGGGGCGACGATGTCGAGGGCTGAGCCATAGTTGCTGTAGGCGGGGCGGGTGAGGTCGACGCGCACCGCCCCCACAGCGATCACCCCGTCGAGCGCGGCTGGGTAGCTGACCGTGGAGGCCCCGGCGTTGCCCGACGCCGCCACGATCGTGACGCCTATCGCCCTGGAGTAGGCGATGGCGTCGGCCATCACGCTGGAGCGCTGCGTCGAGCCCAGGCTGAGGTTGGCGACGTCGGCCCCGCTGTCGGCGGCGAAGCGGATCGCCTGGGCGATGTCCCAGTCGGTGCCGCTCCCGGTCCCGTCGAGGGCGCGCAGCGGCATGATCGTGGTGCCGGGCGCCGTGCCGGCCACCCCGATGCCGTTGTTGGTGGTGGCGGCGATGGTGCTGGCGATGTGCGTGCCGTGCCCGGACTCGTCGTGCGGGTAGGCGTCACCGTCCACGAAGTCCCAGCCCGGGGCGAAGCGCGTCCCGGCCAGGTCCGGTGCCGCGAGGAAGCCGTTCAGCGAGGCGTAGGCCACGCCCGTGTCGATGACCGCCACCATCGATCCGGTGCCGTCGGTGACGTCCCACGCCGCGACGGCGCCGATGGCGGGCAGGTGCCACTGGTACCGGTAGGCCGGATCGTTCGGCACCCCCATCGCCTGATAGGTGACCACCGGCTCGACGTCGACGATCGACCCCCCTGCGTCAGGTGCGATGGGTTCGGCACCGTCGGCGGGTCGGACGAGCGCGAACTCGCTCCCCGGCGCCTCATCGACGACGACCAAGCCCTCCGCGGCCAGATCAGCGGCCCGCTCCTCCGCGCTGGCGTCGGCGTCGAAGCGCACGACTACGGGCTCCCCCTCTGAGGCCCCGCGCGGAGCCGCGGTGACGGACGGCGCTGACGCGATCCCCGTCGCGATGACGGAGCAAACGAGAGCGACCCGGCCGATGTGCATCAAGTACTCATCGGAGGGATCGCCCGCAACCTGAACGCCAACAAGGGCCCTACGCGTTTGAGTAGGGATTCAGGGTTCCGAGGGCGCATTCGATTGATGCCCCGGGCCGAACTGGCTCGACACCTTCCAGATCTCCATGCCGCCTCGAGCGTCGAGGAGCTGTGAGGCGTGTTGCTGTCCTGGCACGGCATCCGCTCATCGACGCAGTGGGAGGACCCGTACGCGTTGTTCCGCCGGTTCCACGCCGAGGAGCCGGCAGGAGCGGTCATCACGGCCGCCCTGTCAGGCGCCGATCACTGCGGCGGAACAAGCGCGTCGCGTCGCACCCGTCGACCGCCGGAGGCGCTGGGTCTGGGGCGGAGCCCCCAGGCATCGGCCGCAGGGCGACGAAGTCGGCCGAGGACCGCAAC
>JACDCH010000061.1 GCA_013694495.1 Acidimicrobiia bacterium
GTCGTCGCCGGCGACTCGGCCGGCGGTGGGCTGACCGCCGCCACGCTCGTCGCCCTGCGCGACGCCGGCCTCCCCGCCCCGGCCGCGGCCGTGCTCATCAGCCCGTGGGTGGACCTCTCCTTCAGCGGGGAGTCGATGGACACCCGCGCCGACGTCGATCCGATGTGCAGCCGGGAGAGCCTGACGCCGAGCGCCGAGGCCTACCTGGCCGACGCCGACCCGCAGGCGCCCACGGCCTCGCCGTTGTTCGCCGACCTCGACGGCCTGCCGCCGCTCCTGGTGCACGTGGGCGACGCCGAGGTGCTGCTCGACGACGCCACCCGCTTCGCCCAGCGCGCCGAGGCGGCCGGGGTCGACGTCACGCTCGACGTCCAGCCCGAGATGATCCACGTCTGGCACCTGTTCGGTGGCTTCGTGCCCGAGGCCGACACCGCCGTCGCCGCCGTGGCGCGGTGGCTCGACGAAAAGGTCTGGCTGGCCCGGTCCTAGAACGCGCCCTCGATGACGTCGACGGCGTCGCCGACGACGGTGGCGACGTCGAAGCGCAACCCGGCCGGGCGGGCGTCGCTCCCCTCGAGCCACGCCATGGCGAGGTGCCGGAGGCGGCGCTGCTTGTCCCGGTTGACCGCCGCCGCGGGCGAGCCGAAGGCCCACGTCGAGCGGGTCTTGACCTCGCAGAACACGTAGACGGCGTCGCGCCGCACCACGAGGTCGAGCTCGCCCGCCCGGCTGCGCCAGTTGCGGGCCACCACCTCCCACCCGTGGTCGACGTACCAGCGGGCGACGAGGTCCTCGCCGCCGGCACCGAGCGTGAGCCGTTCCCGCGTCACGCCGCCGCCGGCCGTCGTCAGGCGGTGGGAGCGGGACCGATGATGTCGGTCTTCGGGAGCTCCTCGACGTTCACGTCCTTGAACGTGACGATCTTGACCGAGGGCACGAAGCGGCTCGACCGGTACATGTCCCAGACCCACGCGTCGCGCAACTCGAGGATGATGCAGGCCCGACCGCCGACGTCGCGCACGTCCTGCTGCACGTCGTTCGCCAGGTAGAAGCGCCGCTCCGTCTCCACCACGTGGGTGAACATCGGGCAGACGTCCTTGTACTCCTTGTAGAGCTGGAGCTCGAGGTCGGCCTCGTACTGCTCCAGGTCCTCGGCGCTCATGACGGCATCGCTGTCATCGCGCCCAACCTACGCCGACCGCCGGTCGTCAGAGCGCCGAGCCGGCCGCCGCGTCGCTCGTGCCCGCCGGGAGAGGTCCGGCCCGCCGGAGGCGCTGGGGGTCTGGGGGCGGAGCCCCCAGGGATCGGCCGCAGGGCGACGAAGTCGGCCGAGGACCGCCACGGCCCCGACGAAGTCGGGTCCATCAGCTCGCCGAACGGAGCGAAGCGAGTGAGGTCGAAATCTCACAAGTGCGCCCAGCGCGACACGGGCCAGATGCGGGCGATGGCGCGGCCGACGATGGAATCGACGGGGATGGGGCCGATGAAGCGGCTGTCCTGGGAGTTGCCGCGGTTGTCGCCCAGCACGAACACGAAGTCCTCCGGCACGGTGACGGCGGCGAAGTCGGCGGTGGCCACGTCGGGCGGGAGGTAGGGCTCGACCAGCTCCCGGCCGTTGACGTAAACCCGCCCGCCCCTCGCCTCGACCACCTCGCCCTCGAGGGCGACGACCCGCTTGATGAGCTCGGTCTCCGACGGCTTCAGCGCGCCGACGCCTTCCAGCACATCACGGGCCAGCCGGGCGGGCAGGGCCGACGTGTCCGGCTGCGTCCCCGGGGCGTGGAACACGATGATGTCGCCCCGGTTCGGGTCGTGGAGCCGGTACGCCGTGCGGGAGACGGCGACCCGGTCGCCGACCAGCAGCTGGGGCTCCATCGACGACGACGGGATCGAGAACGCCTGGGCGACGAACGCCTTCAGGAGGAGGGCGACGACGGCCGCCAGCACCAACATGAGCGGCAGCTCGGCGAGGAGCCGCAGCGGCGAGGGCGGCCGCTCGTGCGCGAACTCGGCGAGCCCGGCGCGCGACCGGCGCCGGGG
>JACDCH010000101.1 GCA_013694495.1 Acidimicrobiia bacterium
GGCGACGCCTGGGCGCTCGCCGCCACCCTCGCCGAGCGGGCCGGCGTCATCGTCACGCCGGGCGAGACGTTCGGCCCGGCCGGCGCCGGTTTCGTGCGCGTGGCCGCCGTGCAGCCCGACGACCGCATCGAGCTGGCCGCCACCCGCCTCGCTGTCTGACCGTCCCCGACGTACCCGGCCACCGCAATCGGGGGCAGCAATCGACAACATGTCGCGAGTGCTGCCCCCGATTCGGAGGTTTCGGGGGTCAGACGCCGACGAGCTCGCGCTCGGGCTCGTCGAGCTCGTCGGGGTCGTCGGGGGCGTCGGGGGCGTCGTCGGAGCCGAGGTCTTCGGGGCCGCCCTCCACGTGGATGGTGGGGAGAATGCGGTCGAGCCACTTCGGCAGCCACCAGTTGCGGTCGCCGAGGAGCTCCATGGTCGCCGGTACGAGGAGCATGCGGACGATGGTGGCGTCGAGCAGCACGGCGATGGCGAGGCCGGTGCCCATGAGCTTCACGACCCGGTCGTCCTCGAGGATGAACGAGCCGAACACGACCACCATGATCAACGCCGCCGCGGTGATGACCCGGGCGGTGACGGCGAGGCCGTCGGCCACGGCGTTGGCGTTGTCACCGGTGCGGTCGTACTCCTCCTTCATGCGGGACAGGAGGAACACCTCGTAGTCCATCGAGAGGCCGAACACGATGGCGAACAGCATCATCGGCATGAACGGCTCGATCGGGGCGCCGCTCGACGACAGGCCGAGCAGCGACGCCCCCCAACCCCACTGGAAGATCGCCACCACGACGCCGTACGCCGCACCGATCGACAGCAGGTTCACGAGCACCGCCTTGAGCGGCACGAGGACCGAGCGGAACACGGTCATCAGCAGCAGGAACGAGAGGCCGAGCACCACCACGAAGAACGGCAGGTACCGCCCGCCGAGGTAGTCGGAGAAGTCGACGCTCATGGCGGTGAAACTCGTGACGAGCACGTCGAGCCCGGTGCCGGCCGTTGCCTCGTCGAGGACGGGGCCGCGGAGGTCGCGGACGAGGTCGGCGGTCTCCGACGACTGGGGGGCGGTCGTCGGGAGGGCGATCCACCGGGCCACGGTGCCGTCGGCGTTCAGCTCGGGGGGCAGGGCGAAGGCGATGCGGCCTGGCTGGCTCTGCAACGTGGCGGTCACCGCGTCGAGGGCGGCGGGGTCGGTCCCCGCCGGCACCTCGGTCACGATGATGAGAGGCCCGTTCGAGCCGGGCCCGAAGCCTTCGGCCAGGAGGTCGTAGGCCTGGCGGGCGTCGGTGTCCTCGGCCAGGTTGCCCTCGTCGGAGAAGCCGAGGCGCAGGCCGAACACCGGGAGCGCCAGCACGGCGAGGATGGCGAACCCGCCGAGCGCAGCGAGCCAGGCGCGGTGCTGGACGAAGCGGCTGTAGCGGTACCACCCGCTCTGGCGGGGGTCCTTCTGCTTGCGGGGCGCCAGCGGCGTGCGCAGCCAGGGCAGGACCGACCCGGCGACGAAGGCGATCACGGCGGCGCCGAAGGCGACGAGGGGCACGGTCTCCACACCGAGGCCCTGGGCCACGAGGGCGAGGGCCAGGAACCCCGCGGCCAGCAGACCCCGCCGGCGGGTGACCTCGAGGCGGTCACCGGCGAGGCCGAGCAGCGCCGGGAGCAGCGTGATCGACGCCAGCAGCGTGGCGACGACGGCGATGGCCGAGCCCACGGCGATGCCCCGGATGAAGCTGAGGCCCATGACCATCATCCCGAGCACCGAGATCACGACGGTGGTGCCGGCGAGGATCACGGCCCGGCCCGCGGTGTCGAGGGCGTGGCCGGCGGCCTCTTCCGGGTCCATGCCCTTGTGGAGGTCCTCCCGGAACCGGGTGACGATGAACAGCGCGTAGTCGATGCCCACGCCGAGGCCGAGCATGATCCCGATGATCGAGGTGAACTCGGGCATCGGGATGAGGTTCGACACCATCGTGACGATGGCGATGCCGGCGCCGATCCCGGCGAGGGCGACGCCGATGGGCAGGCCCATGGCGAGCACCGAGCCGAAGGCGAGGATGAGGATGACCACGGCGAAGCCGAGGCCGAGGGCCTCCGACTCCGGCGTCTCGAACCCGGCGAACACCTGGCCGCCGAGGTAGACCTCGAGCCCGCTCGCCTCGGCCGTCGGGATCAGCTCGCGGATCTCCTCGGCGACCTTCTGGCCGTCGCTGAAGTTGAGGTCGCCCGAGAGCTGGACGAAGACGAACCCGAGCCGCTCGCCCAGGTCAGAGCCGGGCGGGGCGACCTGGAGATCGGTGACGACGAGCTGGCCGAAGCCGTCGATGGCTTCGGTCGAGTCGAACAAGTCGGTGGCGGCCGCGGCGAGGCCCGGCTCGGCGAGGGTCTGCCCCTCGGGGGCCAGCACCACGAGCGAGCCCTGGTTCTCGCCCGCGCTCTCGCCGAACTGCTCGAGCAGCTCGAAGCCCCGCGTCGCCTCGCTCTCGAAGTCGCCGAAGCTGTCGGAGTAGCCGTTGCCGGTGGCGCCGCTGAGCCCGATCAGCACGACGATGGCGGCGACCCAGACCCCGATCACGGGCCAGTGCCGGCGGTAGGCGAAGCGCCCGAGGCGGCGGAGGAGCGAGGGGGCGATGGAGGGG
>JACDCH010000182.1 GCA_013694495.1 Acidimicrobiia bacterium
GCGGCACCGCCACCGTCACCGCCACCGTCGGCGTCACCGCCGTCGTCCTCGCTGCACGCCGCGGCGACGCCAGCCAGCCCGGCGAACGCAGCGGTGAAGAGCGCCCGCCGCGTTCGCCCGGGCCCCGGCTGCTCCGCCACGGTCGGCTCATCGGCATCGAGGACGTGAGGGGTCTCGTCGGTGGTCATTCGACCGCACCTTCCTGCGGAGGGCTGGCCATCTCGGTGCCCTCGAACGGCTTCGGGAACGACAAGCTGCCCGCCGCCGCCGGGAGGCGGTCGACGTCGGTGGGGAGGGCGACGAGCTCCGGCAGGCCGGACCCGAGTAGGCCGCCAACGGCCCGAAGGGTCGCCAGGTGCTGCGCCTCGACCCCCGTGACGCTGGCCATAAGGGCCTTGGTCGTGGGGTCGGCCAGCAACGACGCGTTCTTGACGTAGGTCTGGGTGGCGACGATCTCGATCGCGGCAGCCAGCATGACGACGTCACCGGGTGCCCGCAGGTTGGGCTTGGCCGCCTCGACGATCGGCGCGTACTTCGGGTTCGGTTGCGTCTGCTCGGCCCCACCGAGGCTGCGCGTCTGAGCGTTGAAGGCGTCGCGATGCTCGCCGTGCTGCTCCATCGTGGTCTGGGCGAAGGTGATGATCACCGGGTTGCCGTCCCTGATGAAGTCGAGCTCGAGGGCGGCGCCGTAGGTGGCGACTGCGAGCGTCTCGAGGGAGACCGCGGTCTGGAGGATCTGGATGTCGAGCGCCTCGTCGGCCCGGGCGGGGGAGCTCAGCAGCGCGGAGAGCGCGCTGCCGAAGCCGCCGGCGAGGACTCCTCGGGAGAGCCACGCGAGTCCTCCGGCACCGCCTCCGGCGAGCACGGAACGGCGCGTGGCGTTGTACCGGGCGATCTCGTCGAGGTCGATGCCGTCGTGACGTCGCTCCTCGCGGCGCGCCTCGAGCTGTCGCAGCGACTCGGGGACCCCTCGCTGGGCGTCGAGGTGGAGGTCGTTGGATTCCGCCAGCAGGTCGCGGAACGCTCGTTCGTCGAGCTTCATCGGCGTGTCCTCCCCCTTTCCTCGGGCGCTCACGGCTGGGCCGCGAACGGGTCGGCCGCCTGCGGGGCTTCGGGGGCGTCTACCACGAAGCCGAGCACCGGGCAGTTGATGACGAAGCCACCGGCGCCGAACGTCGAGCCACCGGGACCGGTGATGAGCCCATCGACGACCAGCTGCAGGATCGTGTTCTCATCGGTCTGGCGGGTGTTGAGGCCGTCGGCCACCGCCTCGGGCGTCCATTCGCCGACCTGCGCGTCCCAAAGAGGGCTGTAGGCGTTGGCGAAGCGGGGGTTGGCGAGGGAGGGGAAGTCGCCCTGGACGTTCAGCGCATCGCCGTCCTCGCGTAGCGCATCGAGCAGCTCGGTGTTCTCAAGGCTGGCGTCCTCGGTGGCGTGCCCGTCGAGGACGAGGTGGTTGAGGCCCTGCGACTCGGGGTTGTCCCTGCCGGTCTGGCCGTTCACGAAGGTGAAGATGCGCTCACGGGCGGAGCCGAGGAAGTCGTCGCCTCCCAGGAACGGGGCGTGGTTCAGCAGCGGGACGAACGTCGCCCGCTCGAGCACCGCAGCCACCGGGTCGGACGCCTCGGTGCTCAGGTACAGGATCTCCTGACCGGAGTCGAAGCCACGGATGATCAGCTGCTCAACGGTCATGTGGCCGGGTGCGGTGTCGATGGCCAGCGTCCGGTCGCTCGTGTTGCTGTGCGTCGTGACGTCGAACGGCCCGTCGCCGACGGCCACGATCGGCGCGTTGTAGACCACGTCCGATCCCTGGAGCCGGATGAAGGGGCTGTAGAGATCGTCACCCACCCCGCCCGGCTGCGCGCCAAGCGGCGGGAAGCCCGTCGGCCCCGGCGTGAGGATCCGATCTGGGCTGAAGTCGGGGATGCCCTGGAAGTTGACGATCGCCTCGCCGAACCGGTTGCCGGGGGACGTGGTGAGGGTCGTCTCCTGGACACACGTTGGGCAGCCGATCGACATGTTCGCCAGCTTCGGAGCGAAGTTGACGTTCAGGTCGTGGGCGAGGCCGAAGTCGCTGGCCTCGGTGATGATGAACCAGACCGGTGTGCTCCCGTCGGGCCCGAACCCCTTGTGGAGCGGGAACGTGGCCGAGCTCCGATCGAGGTCGATCTCGATGATGCTCTGGATCGTGAAGTTGTCCTCCGAGAGAAGCCCACCCTCCTCACTGTTCTCCGGTTCCTGTGCCCGTGCCGCGCTCTGGCCCGGGCTCGAGCCGCACGCCGCCAGCAGGAACGGGAGCACGGCAAGGCTCGCTCCGGCTCGCCGCCGATGTCCGATTCGTCGTCTCATGGAGCTCCTCCGGTTCCTCCGACGAGGCGGTTGGCCTGCGCCCGGCCGCACGCGGATCAGCGCACGTCTTGTGCAGTGGAGTCCTTCGCGGGCCGCGATCGTTACAGAGCAAACCATTACGAATCGGTAACGCCGGCCGTGGTGGGTCGCCCTGTTGCTCGGCGACCGAACCGGTCGTGCCCCGGGGATGCGGGGGCGGCGGGCGAAGAGTGCCAACGCACGACGCCAGAAGGAACGTCTCGAAGAATCCAAGTGGCGTGGGCACGACGCCACTTCGTCGGGCTGACACCGGGCATCGACTGCAACGTTTGATCCCCCGGGGACAGCGGCCGCGCCAGCGCCTCGGTGTGCTCCCTCACGGCGCGGAGGCGTTCGGCCAGGGCGTTCCGATCATGGTGGCCTCCTGGACTTGGCGCCGCACCCATCGTGGATCGACTCGCGTCACAGACATCGCCATTGCTCTTCCGTCGCGGCGTGGAAGTCGGCGACCACCTACTGTCGCTGCTACCCCGCGACGTCACGGACCGGGGTCGTCTTGGACGGAGTGAGGCGAACCGACTGCTTCTCGGGCCAGGCTCCCGAGGAGCGACACAAGCGCCGTCGCCACCGTCGCGCGGTACGCGCCGGCCGGGAACGCGATGCCAACGCGGCGAGCCGGCGCCATCGACAGGGGCCGCAGTGCGATGTCCGGCCGGGCGCCGATCAGGGCCAGGGTCGGGAGCAGGGAGATCCCAAGGCCGGCGGTGACGAAGGCCTGCTGGGCCTGGAAGTCGTCTGAGGAGTACAGCGGCTCGAGGCGTGGCTCGAAGCCGGCTGCGGCACACAGGTGGCGGAGGTCGGCTCCCCACGGCGCACAGCCGATGG
>JACDCH010000210.1 GCA_013694495.1 Acidimicrobiia bacterium
ACCGGCGCCGGGTCCTCGGGGTGCAGCGGGCCGAGGCGGAGCGCGGCGTGGCGGCAGTGCTCGCCGAGCTCGAGCGGCTGCGGTCGAGCGGGCGCGACCGGCGTGACGTGGTGGTGTCCGTCGAGGCCGGCGCCGCCGGGGCGGTCGAGCTCGAGATCACCTACGTGGTGGCCGGCGCCGGCTGGCGCCCGACCTACGACGTGCGGGTCGACGGCGACGGCGGCCCGCTCACGCTCACGTGGGGGGCGGTGCTCACCCAGGCCACGGGCGAGGACTGGCCGGCGTGCGAGCTGACCGTGTCGACGGCGCAGCCCCAGTTCGCGACGAGGGTGCCCGAGCTCGACCCGTGGTGGATCGGCGCCTACGAGCCGGTCCGGGCGAAGTCCCGGATGGCGGGCGGCGCCCTGCCGCCACCGGCCGCGGCGCCGATGATGGCGATGCAAGCGGAGTCGGCGGCGTACGTGGTCGAGGACGTCGTCGCCGACGTCGTCGAGACCACCCTCGCTGCGTCGTGGCGGCTGCCCCGGCCCACCGCCGTCCCCGGCGACGGCGCGCCGCACCGGGCCGTGCTGGCCACGGCCGAGCTCGAGTCGCGCCTCGACCACGTGTCGGCCCCGGCCGTCGCCACCGAGGTGCACCTGCGGGCGATGGTCACGAACTCCACCGGTCGGGCCCTGCTGCCCGGCACGGCGTCGGTGTACCTCGACGACGCCTTCGTCGGCACCGCCACCATCGACGGCGTGGCGCCGGGCGACGACCTCGAGCTCGCCCTCGGCGTCGACGACCGGGTCGTGGCCGAGCGCGAGCTCGTGCGGCGCGACGCCGACAAGCGGCGCCTCGGCTCCACACGCGGCGCCCACGAGGCGTGGAAGATCGACGTCACCAACCACCGGACGGCCCCGATCTCCCTCGTCGTCAGGGATCGGGTCCCCACCTCGCGCCACGCCGACGTCAAGGTGGTCGACGTGAAGCTCCGCCCCGAGCCCCACGAGGCCGACGACCTCGGCCGCATCGAGTGGCGGGCCGAGGTCGCCCCCGCCGCCACCTGGTCCGCCGAGGTCGCGTTCGGCGTCGAGCACCCCAAGGACCTGCCGGTCAGCGGCTGGCGCTGACCCACCGGCCCGCCGCCCGTCAGAGCTCGAGCAGGACCGCACCGGCGGCGTCGAGGATCTCCAGCCGCGGGGGCTCGGGGGCGACGGCCGCGACGCTCCAGTAGGCGGTGAACAGGAGCTCGTCCCGGCCGTCGAGGGGCTGCAGCTCGCCGGCGACGGGCTCGCCCTCGTCGGGCACGAACCGCACCGACGCGGCCTCGGGCGGCGCCAACCCGGCGGCGGCGAACTCGGCGTCGCCCTCGCCGCCGCCGAACGGGAGCACGAACCCGAGCCCGCCGCCGATCGGCCCGCAGGAGCCGGTGCCGCGGTCGGCGGCCTCCAGCTCGACGCAGAACCCGCCGAAGTCGGGGCGGATGCGCACGGTCGTGTCGTGGGGGCCGATGGCCACCTGCAGCTCGACGGGCTCGAGCACCTCGACCCCCTCCTCGGTCTGGCTCGCGCCGACGGCGACGACGACGGCGATGGGCGCCAGGAGCAGCAGCCCGACACCGAGCCGCTTCAGCCAGCGCACCGCGGTCACTCGCTGACCACCCTTTGCGCCGACGCGGTGACCGCCCGACCGAGCGAGCTTCTGGCGGTGCGCGAGGGGGACGACCGCGAGCTCGCCGGGCGAGGATGGGTTCGGGGGGCGCAGCCCCCGAGCAGGGGCGTCACGGCCCGTCGAGGTGGATCGAGTAGGTGCCGGGCCGGCCGCCCAGCTCCCGGACCTCCACTCGGACGGCCTGCCCGTCGTCGAGCGAGAGGGCGAGCTCGGGGTCGAGGCTGCCGTTGGCGTCGTCGATGTACCCGAGCTGCTCGCCGGTCTCGACGTCGAGGGCGGTGAGGGTGGTGTCGATGCCGTCGCCCCGCACGCCCACCACGACGTCACGGCCGGTGCCGACCACGTCGTAGGCGGCGACGCCGTTGAAGGCGAGCTCGCCGTCGAGGTCGTCGCCGAGGGCCAGGGGGCCGCCGTCGAGGTCGGGGTCGACCGCCTCGAGGCCGGGGTCGGGCTCGGGGTCGGGCCAGGCGAGCACCGCCACCACGGCCGGGGGCGCGACCAGCAGCGCCGCGACTCCGATCCTCCGCAACCACCGCACTCGCGTCTCCCCTCGCCGCCCTCGTCGCTTCGACGCCGACCGGGCCGGCGGGGTTCCACGCCGCACCGTCTTGGTGATGTTGCCACGAACGGGAGGTTGACGTTCGGGGTCGATCACCGTATGTTGCTGCGGGTCGATGTATCGAAGCGATGCATCGGACCGCCCCCTCCATCCGACGACCCAGAAGAGCCCGATGCTCGACCTCGCCATCCTCGGCCTGCTCCGCGACCGCGAACGCCACGGCTACGAGCTGCGCAAGCAGCTCGGTGAGCTGCTCGGCTCGCGGGGCGCGATGTCCTTCGGCTCGCTGTATCCGGCCCTCGCCCGGCTCGAGAAGGCGGGGCTGGTCAAGGCGGTCGAGGCGAACGTCGCCGTGCCGCCGGTGCCGTCGTCGGGCTCGCTCGCCGGCGAGCTGGCCGCCTTCCGGGTGCGCCCAGCGGCCACCAGCACGGCCGGGCGGTCGAAGAAGGTCTACGGCATCACCGAGGCCGGCGACGCCCAGCTCCGCACGCTCCTCGCCGAGGGTCCAACCGACGAGCGCACGTTCGGCGTGCAGCTCGCCTTCTGCCGGCACCTCCCCCCGCTCGAGCGCCTCGCCCTGTTCGAGCGGCGCCGTCGCCAGCTCGCCGAGGAGCTCGAGGCCCGCACCGCCACCGCCACCCGGCTCGACCGCTACCTCGGCGCCCTGCGCGACCGAGACACCCGCCACCTCACCAACGACCTCGCCTGGCTCGACGAGCTGATCCTCAGCGAACAGGCAGCAATCCAGGAGGACCAGCCATGACCAAGAGCATCCGCCTCGCCATCGCCGGCATGGGCAACTGCGCGAGCTCGCTCGTGCAGGGCATCCACTTCTACCGCGACGCCGATCCGGCCGAGCCGGTGCCCGGCCTCATGCACGTCGACCTCGGCGGCTACCACGTGGGCGCCATCGACCTCGTGGCCGCGTTCGACGTCGACGCCACCAAGGTCGGCCTCGACGCCTCGAAGGCGCTGCTGGCCCCGATCAACAACACGATCCAGTTCTGCGAGGTGCCCCACCTCGGCATCGAGGTGCAGCGGGGCCCGACCCTCGACGGCTTCGGCGAGTTCTACCGCGAGGTGGCCGAGGAGTCGGCCGCGCCGCCCATCGACGTCGCCCAGGCGCTGCGCGACGCCAAGGCCGACGTCCTCGTGTCCTACCTCCCGGTGGGCTCCGAGGACGCGCAGCGGTACTACGCCCAGGCCTGCCTCGACGCCGGCGTGGCCTTCGTCAACGCCATCCCGGTGTTCATCGCCTCCGACCCCGTGTGGGCCGAGAAGTTCCGCGTCGCCGGCCTGCCGATCGTCGGCGACGACATCAAGAGCCAGGTCGGCGCCACGATCGTGCACCGCACCCTGGCCCGCCTGTTCGAGGACCGCGGCACCACGATCGACCACACGTACCAGCTGAACTTCGGCGGGAACATGGACTTCATGAACATGCTCGAGCGGAAGCGGCTGAAGTCGAAGAAGATCTCCAAGACGCAGTCGGTCACCTCGCAGATCGACCAGAGCATCAGCCAACGCGACGTGCACATCGGCCCGTCGGACCACGTGCCCTGGCTCGAGGACCGCAAGTGGGCCTACATCCGCCTCGAGGGCCGCAACTTCGGCGACGTCCCCCTCGTCGCCGAGCTCAAGCTCGAGGTCCACGACTCGCCCAACTCCGCGGGCGTGATCATCGACGCCGTGCGCTGCGCCAAGATCGGTCTCGACCGGGGCATGGGCGGCCCGCTCGAGGGGCCGTCAGCCTACTTCATGAAGAGCCCGGCCGTGCAGTACCGCGACGAGATCGCCCGCGAGCTCGTCGAGGCCTACGCCCGCCAGGACGCCGAGCTCCGCTAGGAGGTCGGCCCTTTCGGGCGGCCCATCGGGACGTTGACGGCCGCGTGGCCCGGCCTGATGCTCGGGCCATGCCGGCCACCGTCAACCGAGGCGACAAGAACGCCGACGTCGCGCTGCTCCAGCAGCTCCTGCGTGACCTCGGGTACTACGGGGGCAAGGTCGACCGCGACTTCGGCCCCATCACCGAGGACGCCGTCCAGCGCTACCAGGGCGACCACGGCCTCCGCGGCGTCGAGGACGGCACGTGCGGGCCGGCGACCTGGCGCAGCCTCGAGGGCCAGTTCGGCGACCTCGAAGGGCTGCGCTCCGACGCCAGCGTCGAGCGCTACGTCGGTGCCTCGTACGGCATCTGGCACTCGTCGTACAGCAGTCCCGAGGACCGCCTCGCCGCCATGGAGAGCGCGGCCAACGGCGAGCTGTCAGCCGTCGGCGTGCCGCACGTCGCCTTCGCGTTCGACACGGCGCTCGCCGCCGGCAACGCCGTCTTCGACCACGAGATCTGGACCGCCCAGGTGGCCCGCGAGTGGTTCGAGACCGACGTCGCCGAGTCGCTGTCGGAGGACAACCAGCGCGAGATCGTCGACACCGTGTACCACGAGGCCCGGCACGCCGAGCAGTGGTACAACATCTTGCGCCTCATGGCGGGGCTGCACTCGCTCCAGGCCGACGGCCAGTTCCAGCTGCCCGACGGCTCGTGGAGCACCGCGGTCGTCGACCAGCGAGCCATCGCCGCCGCCGTCGCCGATCCGATGCTGCAGAGCACCCGGACCAACGGCGCGGCCGTCGACTGGTACGAGAGCTTCTTCGGGTCGGGCAGCGCGAACCGCGACGCCGTCCTCGGGAGCATCAGCGACGCCGACGACACGAACGACCGCCACGGCGAGTACCGCACCGGGCTCCCCGAGGAAGCGGACTCGTGGGACACAGGGGGCAACGTCCAGCGTGAGTACCGGCAGTACGGCGCAGGCGGCGGCCCGCACGACCAGCCGACGCTGCGTCGCGGCGACGACGACAACGCCCACGTCGTCCACCTGCAGCAGCTGCTCCAGCTGCGGGGCTACTACCTCGGCCACCAGGTCGACGGCGACTTCGGCGAGCACACCGAGGAGGCCGTGCGGTCGCTGCAGCAGTACGCGCAGGTGCAGGGCGACGAGGAAGGCGTGGCAGGGCCGGCCACCTGGGAGGAGCTCCTCCCGTAGGCATGCACCCCCCGCTGCCTGATCAGCGGGGAGACTGTCGGCCGTGGCCGATACGCCTGAGCTCACCGCCCGCAGCTTCACCGGTTGGCCGGCCTGGGCCGACCTCACCCTCGACGTCGTCCACTACGGGCCCGACATCCCGACCGAGGCCGACCTCCGCCTCCTCGGGCGGCTCGATGCCAAGCGCATCCTCGAGCTGGGGTGCGGCGGCGGCCCGGTGTCGGTCGCCATGGCCAAGCAGGGCGCCAAGGTCATCGCCGTCGACGGCTCCGCCGAGCAGCTCGGCCACGCCCGCCGCCTGTGTGAGCGCGAGGAGGTCACCGTCGAGCTCCACCAGGGCGACCTGGCCGACCTCGCCTTCGTGCGAGCCGACACGATCGACGCCGCGGTCTCGGTGTACTCACTCGGCATGGTGGCCGACCTCGACCGCGTCTTCCGCCAGGTCCACCGGGTCCTGAAGCCCGAGGCGCCGTTCGTCCTCTCGCTGCCCCACCCGGCGTGGCGGGCCGTCGACCGCAACGAGCCGCCGTCCCTGCGCCGCTCGTACTGGGAGCGGGCCGCCGTGCACTGGCACGACGGCGTGGAGGCCGGCGCCGACCACCCCGTCACGATCGCCGACCTCTTCACCAGCCTCACCCGCGCCAACTTCCGGGTGGACACGCTGCTCGAGCCCGAGCCGGCCCGCACCACCGCCCGCTCCCGGTGGTGGCACCCCACGATGGCCCAGGTCCCCAGCACGCTCATCGTCCGGGCCCGCAAGCACGGCACCTGACCGCCAGGGCGTGACGGGAAGGGGTCAGTGCGAGACGAGGGCCCAGGCGCCGATCATGGCGACGCCGTAGCCGACGCGCCCGGCGGCGATGGCAGTGACGACCTGGCTGGGTTCGACGGGCATCGGCCAGTTCTACCGGTTCGCCCACCACTCCTTCAGCCGGCGCTCGGCCTCGGCTTCGCCCAGCGGGCCCTCCTCGAGGCGCAGGTCGAGCAGGAACGACACCGCCTGGCCGACCTCGCGACCGGGCGGGATGCCGAGGACCTGCATCACCCGGTTGCCGTCGAGGTCGGGGCGGATGGCGTCGAGCTCCTCCTGGGCGCGGAGCTCGGCGATACGGACCTCGAGGCGGTCCATGCGATCGGCCAGCATGCGGGCCTTGCGCTCGTTGCGGGTGGTGCAGTCGCAGCGGGTGAGCTCGATCAGCTCGTCGAGCAGCGGTCCGGCGTCGCGCACGAACCGGCGGACCGCGGCGTCGGTCCAGCCGCCCTCGCCCTCGCCGTAGCCGTGGAACCGCAGGTGCAGCTCGACCAGGCGGCTGACTGCGTCGACCACCTGGGTCGGCTCCTTCAGCTCCTGGAGCCGCTTGCGGGCCATGCGGGCGCCGACGACCTCGTGGTGGTGGAACGTGACGCCCTTCGGGCCGTAGCCCCGGGTGCGGGGCTTGCCGACGTCGTGCAGGAGCGCAGCCAGGCGGGTGAGGTCGTTCGGCTCGCCGTCGGCCTTGTGGGCCCTGACGTTGCCCACCACCGCGATCGTGTGGCTCAGGACGTCCTTGTGGCGGTGGATCGGGTCCTGCTCGAGGCGCATCGACGGGATCTCGGGCAGGAACCGGTCGAACAACCCGGTGTCGTGCAGGAACCACAGCCCGGCCGCGGGATCGTCGACGATCAGGAGCTTGTGGAGCTCGTCGCGGATCCGCTCGGCCGATACGACGCCGAGGCGGGTGGCCATCGCCGCCGCCGCCCGGACGAGGGCGTCGTCGGGGGCCAGGCCGTAGCCGGCGATGAACCGGGCGGCGCGCAGCATGCGGAGCGGGTCGTCGGAGAACGACTCCTCCGGCGTGAGCGGCGTCCGCAGCCGGCGGTGCACCAGCAGGTCGGTGACGCCGTCGAACGGGTCGACCAACTCGGGGACGACGCCGGCCTCGACCGGCAGCAGGAGCGCCATCGCGTTGACGGTGAAGTCGCGGCGGGCGAGGTCGGGCTCGACCCCCCTTGCGAACACGACGTCGGGCTTGCGGCTGTCGGGCGAGTAGGCCTCGGCCCGGTGGGTGGTGATCTCGAGCACCCGGCCGCCGACCCTGGCCGCGATGGTGCCGAACCGTGCGCCCTGGTCCCACAGGGCGTCGGCCAGCGGGGCCACGATCCGGCGCGTCTCATCCGGGGTGGCGTCCGTGGTGAAGTCGAGGTCGGGGCGCTCGACGTTGCGGTCGAGGAGCACGTCGCGCACGATCCCGCCCACCAGGTACAGGCGGTGGCCGGCAGCGTCGAATCGGGCCGCCAAGGGGCGGCACTCGTCGAGGATCGGGCGGATGCGATCGGGGATCACGGGTCGACGACGCTACGAGATCGGGCCCGGAACGAACGACGCCCCGGCAGGAGATCCTGCCGGGGCGTCGCTCGACGAGCGGATGCGCTACAGCGCAGTGGCCTCACGACGGACCCGGCGCAGGGCCAGGGCGGCGAGCCCGAGGGCAGCCGCCAACCCCCACATCGAGTCGAAGCCGGTGCGGACGAGGCCCCGGATCCGGTCGGGCGTGGCCGCGGGGTCGTTGGGGGCCAGGATCGACCGGCCCGTGATGTTCGGGCCGGGCGTGGTCAGGTCGACCGGACCGGTCTCGTTCGTGTCGGCCCTCGCCGTGTTCGGGAGGGTGCCCGTGGCGTCGGGGTTGACCTGGACGATGATCCGGAAGGTGATGCTCTGCCCCGGGGCGAGGGTGCCGACGTTGAACGTGAGCGTGCGGCCGTTGGCCGTGCAGCCGTCGCTGCAGCTCACAAACGTGACCCTCGGATCGAGGGCGTCGGTGATCGTCGTGCCGGTGCAGGGCTGGCCACCCGAGTTGTAGAGGTTCACGAAGTAGGCGAACTGCTCGCCCCGGAACACCTCGACGTGGCTGGCCGACTTGGTGGAGCCGTTGATGGCGCACGGGCCGGAGCCGGGGGCCTCGACCGCGGGCTCGGTGAGCGTGAACTCACGGGTCACCGTCCGGCCGTCGCAGTCGGCGGCCACGGTGACGAAGTCGGTGTAGCGGGACCCGACCGTCGCGTTGGCCGGGACCTGCACCCGGATCCGCAGCGTGACCCGACCGTTCGGGGCGATCGGCCCCACGTCCGGGAAGGCGATGTTGAACAGCGCCGGGGGGGCCGCCGGGGTGATCGTTGCGCCGGCGGGCTCGGTCGAGAGGATCGTGGTGCCGGCGGGGCCGCTCAGCACGTCGTTGACCCGGACGTTGGTGAGCGTGCAGGTGCCGACGTTGCCGACGGCGATCGTGTAGTCGAAGCTCGAGCCGGGGATGGCCGGGCCGGAGTTGACCTTCTGCAGCTCGACCGGGTTGTTGGTCGGGCCGCCGCAGGTGATGCCGCCGACGGGGGCGACGACGCTGGCCGACAGCGGGGCGAGCTCGATGAAGCCGAGGGGCTGGGTGAGGTCGAGGCCGAGGGCGGCGAGGAGCTGGTTCAGCACCTCGGCCAGCGGCTCGGTGGCGCCCACGGCGGCCGGCGGCAGGATCTCGATCCGCAGCAGGGCGGCGTCGACGCTGGCGCTGGTGCCGTCGGGGGCGACGGTCTTCGTGACCGGGATCGACAGGCGCACGATCGGCTGCAGCGGGGCGAGCAGCGGGTCGAGCCCGTCGATCAGGTCTCCGAGGGTGAGCCCGACGAGGGTCTCCTCCTCGACGTCGCCGGCCTCGAGAGTGGCCACGTTCTGGCCGGCGATGGAGACGTTGACGATCGGGTCGTCGCCGAGGACCGCGGCGCCGCCGGGGATGCCGGTGGCGACGACGGTGTAGTTCGGCGCCCGGGCGACGCTGACGGCCAGCACCGAGGCGATGCCCGGAGCCAGGCTGTTGAGGAGGTCGACGCTGCCGATGGTGGCGCTGACGCTGGCCGAGACGGCCCGCTGGTCGTTCTGGCCGCCGGTGGCCGGGAGGCTGGTGGACGCCTCGACGTCGATTGCGCCGTCGTCGCCGGCCGTCACGTCGACCAGTGACTGAC
>JACDCH010000246.1 GCA_013694495.1 Acidimicrobiia bacterium
CCACCGCTCACATGACGAGCAGAACTCGATGATCCGTCGCTACATCGCTTGGCGAAACCGCCACGCCAACGACGAGGCACTTCGTGAACTTGTGAAGCGCGCAAACGTTGCCTGACGCGGCACTAGACGGCTTGGAGATGGGCGAGGCGCGGTACCGGGAGGCGGAACGGGCGCTCTGGAGCGCCACTGGCGTCGAGCCGGAGGAGATCTGGATCACGCTGGCTCGCAGCGGCTCGAAGGTGCGGGTCCTCGCGGTCGGGGAGGGTCCTCCGGTCGTCTTCGTGCACGGGGCGACCAATGGCGCGTCGAGCTGGGCAACCCTGGCCGCTCGCCTGCCGGGCCACCGGTGCTGGCTGGTCGACCGGCCCGGCTGCGGGCTGAGCGAGCCGACCGGCACCCGCCTGCGCAATGCCGATGCGCTGGCCGGCTTTGCCGATGACCTGGTGGCCGACGTGCTCGATGGGCTGGAACTGGAGAGGGTGTCGCTCGTCGGGACATCGTTCGGTGGCTATTTCGTGCTGCGCGCTGCGGCCGCCCACCCCAATCGGGTCGACCGACTGGTGACCCTCTCGTGGTCGCTCGGAGCCCCGATCGAGCGGGTCGCTCCGGCGATGCGGATCGCGGGGGTGCGAAGCCTTGGCTTCCTCATGGCCAGGATCCCGCCGAGCAAGGCTGCAGTGAAGGGCCTGCTCCGCCAGATCGGCCTGCGCAACGCCATCGACTCGGGGCAGTTCGACGAGACCGCCCTGCGCTGGTTCCGCTCGCTACTGCGGGACACGCCCACAATGCGCAACGAGCTCGACGCGGCACCCCCAGTCGTCCGCCCGATCACCGGCCTGGACGAGGACCTCCTCCTCGGCGACGACACGCTGCAGCGGATCTCCGCGCCGACCCTGCTGATCTGGGGTGCGGACGACCCGCAAGGCGGCGCGGCCACGGCCCGGGCGTTTGCAGCCCGGATCCCCGGCGCCACCCTCGAGATCATGGTGGCCGCCGGCCACGCCCCGTGGATGGACGACCCCGGCCACGTCGCCAAGGCGCTCAACCGCTTCCTGTCTCCCGACTGAGTTCTTCGCCGTCACTCGCTTCGCTCCGTTCCGGCGAGTGTTGTGGCCCTCGCTGCGCTCGGTCGTTGCGGTCCTCGGCCGACTTCGTCGCCCTGCGGCCGATGTCTGGGGGCTCCGCCCCCAGACCCCCAGCGCCTCCGGCGGTCGACGGGCGCGGCGCGGTTGTTCCGCCGCACGTGCTGACATTCACCTCTCAGCGAACCACCAGCGGGGCTCCACGCGACATACCCAGCGGCGAACCCGCCGGGCCGACCGAGGAGCAACGTGATGCGATCGTCACTGGAGTCCTCAACGGGCGATGCATCTGGGCCGACGAGCCGAACCGAGCCGGAGCGCAGCCCGGCGCGCCGCTCGACGTGGTGGGCCGCGATCGCAGCCCTCCCGCCGATCGCAGCCACCGCGGCGACGAACCTTGCCCCCGCGCCCGATGGTCACTGGGTCGAGCACCTGTCCGGGGTCGCGTTCAAGTCCTCGCAGCTCGCCGTCTTGGTCGCCGTAACCGCCATGTTGGGGATGCGGCGCCTGCCGCGATCGCTCGTCGTCGGCCTGCTCATCACCTGCGCTGGCATCGCGCTGCAGGCGCTGGGCGACGTCCGGATCGTCGACGCGATGTGGCGCACCACCGGTGATCCGGCCAGTGCGGCCTCCTCCGCCGGGCACGACCTGGCCGGCCTCGGCGATCTCGTCGTGCTCGTCGGCGGGTTCGTCTTCGCCCTCGTCGCCGGTCTCACCCGGCGCGTCCGCCCCGCCTTCGCCGTCCTCGCCGCGGTCATGGTGATCATCCCGCCCCCGTTCCTCTGGCCCGCGGCCGGGGTGCTCCTCGTGCTGCTCCACCTGTTCATCACCGGCCGGGAACTCCCCACCTCCGGCCCTGCCCTCCAACCCGGACCGCCCGCTCGCGGCCGCACCCCGCGTCCGTAGCCGAAGAAAGGAACCCAACAACCATGGCCAACCGCATCCACCCCCGAGCCCTGTTCCCCCTCCTCATCGCCACCACGGCTGTTCTGCTCTCCGCTGGCTCAGCCGGCGCCGGCGCCCCAACCGGGACGAGGCGTTGCGGTACGCAGTTGAGGCCGTTCGGGAACGAGCGCTGCCACTCCGCCTGGGCGCTTGAGGTTCCTCCTCGACGAGAGCATCGCGCGACTCGCCATGCCCGCGTTGCGCGAGGCCGGCCATGACGTCGTCGACGTCGACTCGCTGGGTCTGACTTCCGCTGCGGATCCGAACAGCCTGCAAGCGGCGCTCGACGACGATTGGGGTACTCGTGACTCTCGATACCGACTTCGGGACCCTCCTTGTCCATTCCGACGACGAGCTCCCGAGCGTCGTCTTGCTGCGAGGCGAAGTCACGCGTCTACCGGTGCGCCAGGCCGAGTTGCTCCTCGCGAACCTGGACCAGGCGAGGGCGACCTCGATGCGGGCGCACTCGTCGTGACGGCTGACGGACGAGTTCGGGTTCGTCGCTCCCGATCCGCGAACCCGACGGCGGAGGTGCCGGCGATGGTTGAGTCGCGCGCAGACGTTTGCCGGAGGCGACAGACCCTTGACGGCGGTGGGGCGGCAGGTCTATGCCTGGCCCTCGAGTCGGTCTCGCCACGGCATGGGCGCTGTGGCCAATAGAGAAGGACGATCATGCTGATCAAGCGGCGCTGGTCACCGGCGGTGGCCCTCATCCTGACCCTGCTCGTCCCGACGGCGGCCGTCGCGCATCCCGACCACGCGGGTGGTTCGGCCGGCTCAGTCGAGCTCTTCCCCGGTGAAGGCGTCGACGTCGACGACGGGCAGCATGGCCTGGCCACCGGGCACCTCCCACCGGTGCAGCGCAACGTCACCGTGGTGGGCCAGGCCCCGGTCACCAACCCGAGCGGCGCCGGCAACACCGGCCGGGTGGCCGACGTGTTCGCGTACGGCGACTACGCCTACCTCACGGCGTTCCGCAGCCCGACCTGCGAGAGAACCGGCGTCCACGTCATGGACATCTCGAACCCGGCGGCGCCGGCCGAGGTCACCAGCGCCTTCATCCCGACCAGCGTGGGCTCCTACGCCGGCGAGGGCGTGCAGGTGATCAGGATGGACAACCAGTTCTTCCAGGGCGACCTGCTCGTCCACCAGAACGAGACGTGCCCCTCCGGCCCGGCACCCCCCACACCGAACCTGTCAGGCGGGATCTCCCTCTGGAACGTGACCAACCCGACGGCGCCCACCCCGGTCACGCTGCACACCGGCGACTTCACCAACCCGGCCGGCGGGAATGACCCCGCCCCGAACCAAACCCACAGCATGCGGCTGTGGACCAATGAGTTCAACGGCCGCACCTACGCCTCGCTGGTCGACGACGAGGAGCTCGCCGACATCGACATCCTCGACATCACCAACCCGTTCGCGCCCGTGCTGGTGAACGAATTGGACCTCGACCTCCCGCCGTTCTCCGTGACCCAGCCGGCGCCGGCCAACCTCACCCGGTCCAACTCCCACGACATGGTTGTCGACAAGGTCGGGCAGCGCTACGTGATGACGGTCGGCTACTGGGACGGCGGCTACGTCCTGCTCGACGTCACGGACCCCGCCCCCGGCAGGGTCCAGCTGATCGCCGAGAGCGACTACGCCGCCCTCGACGAGGAGCGGCTGGCCCGCGGCCATCAGATCTCGCCCGAGGGGAACGCCCATCAGGTCGAGCTGTCGCCCAATCGCAAGTTCCTGATCGGCACCGACGAGGACTTCAACCCCCACCGCGTGGTGGCCACCATCACCAGCGGGCCGTTCGCCGGTACCGAGTACACGGCCACCACAGCCAGCGGCACCCCGCCGATCCAGGCCGGCACCTCCATCTCGGGGACCCCGACCTTCGTGGGCCAGGCATGCTCCGAGCTGCCGGCGGGCTCCGGCATCGCCCTCGTCGAGCGGGGCACGTGCAGCTTCCAGGTGAAGCTCGACGTCATCACGGCCGCCGGCTACACGTCCGGCATCGTGTTCAACAGCCTGCGCCAGGACTGCCTCGCCGGGGCCAGGATGCTGGCCGCCGGCGTCATCCCCTTCGTGTTCGTCAACCGGCTCGCCGGTCTGCAGCTGCTCGGTGTCGTCGGCACCACCGCCACCAACGCGTGCACCACGGAAAGCCCCGTGCCTGGTTCGCCGGTCTCCTCCACCGCCATCGAGGCGATCTTCGACGGCTGGGGGTACGTGCGGCTCTTCAGCACGAATATCCCCAGGAGGGCTGGCCAGCCCGGGTCGATCACCCAGATCGACACCTACGCGGTGCCCGAGTCCCAGGATCCTGCCTACGCCAGCAACTTCGGGCACCTGTCGGTGCACGAGGTGGCCATGGCCCCGGAGACCGGTCTCGCCTACCTCTCGTACTACTCGGCCGGCCTGCGGGTCGTCCGCTACGGCACCGGAGGCATCGAGGAGGTTGGCGCCTTCATCGATCAGGGCGGCAACAACTTCTGGGGCGTCGAGGTCTGGCACGACGAGAACGGCGTGGAGTTCATCCTCGCCAGCGACCGGGACTACGGGCTGTACATCTTGCAGTACACGCCGTAGCCACCCGATCGCCCAGAGCCGAATCGTCCTCACCTCCGCCCGGCGGCGGTCACGCCGGGCGGGGTCCGGGGCCACGGGGTCCGGCGGCGGCGGCAGTGGGCCAGTCCCTGCAGCTGCGCCGGCAGCTGTCGGGAGAACTTGCGCGCGTGCCTGGCGACCGACTTCGTCGCCATGTAGTTGGCGCCGGCACCGAAGGCGGCGGCGACCCCGAACGGGAGCAGCTTGCCGAGCATCGCCGCGCCCCGTCGCGGCCCCAGTGGACGAGCAGCTTGCGCGAGAGGCTGTTGTTGACCGGTGGAACCCGGAGTTCGGCGCGCTGCGGGCTGCCCTGAAGGCCGAGGCCGGCGCCATGCTGGCGGCGACCTCGCTGAACCCGGCGGCCGCACCGTCGCCGAACCGACGGCGGAGGCGTCATCCCTGATCCAGCGATCTGGCGCCGGGTGCTCGAGCAGACCGTGGCGATCGCGATCTCGCGCTCCTGGCGCTTGGCCTTCGGGTCGGCGCCCTTGTCGTAGCCGCCGAGCAGCAGCACCACCTTCGTGCCGTGCAAATGGACGAAGACCCACAGGAGCACCGCTTCGCGTCGTGGCGCCTTCTTCGACTCGTCCTCACCGAACATCCGGGCGATCTCGGCCGGGGTGTGGCGGATTCGAAGCTCGTGCATCCCCTCGCCGAGCGCCTTCAGCCATTCGGTGCGGACGAGGTCGATGCCGCGTTGCGACAGCACGTGCTCGATCGCAGCGTCGAGCGCTGCGAACTTGAAGTCCGAGAGATCGTGGACCTGCGCTTCGACGAGGTCCCCGTCTCGTGTACTTCCCGGCGACAAGCTGAGATCGCGCGGGATGGACGCGGGATGGAATTGGGGCCCTCACCAAGAAGGGCCTGTGACCTGGTGGGCGTGGAGGGACTCGAACCCCCGACATCTGCCTAAGGGCGGTTGATGTCCCTGGTCAAGAGCCCGAGAATCGCGAAACCGCAGATCACGAGGGGTGCGCCGTGCCACCAGGTGATGGTCCGTGACGCCCCGTCCGCAACCTCCCGCGGGTTTTCCGCGGGGCATCCGCCCCGCAGAAGACAACGTACCTTGTCTCTTTCCGATCGACAGGTTATGTTGACGACGTGCTGATCGCCGACAGCGCTCGCAAGCACGGCATCGCTGACGACGACATCCACCACGCCGTGCGCAATGCCATCCGCGAGGTTGCGCTCGAAGCCCGAGCGCTGATCATCGGCCCCTCGACCGCTGGAGAGCTACTGGAGATCGTGGTCCTCGACGCTGAGGATGATGACGACGAGCCGATCGCCATCCACGCCATGCCGCTCCGCCCCAAGTTCCACCGCTACCTGTGAGGACCAAGCCCATGCCCCGAACCCGCAAGCAGCTCGAGCAGGCCGCAGCCGACGCGGAGGCGTGGCTCGACTCACTCGACCCTGAGGTCACTCCCGCCGAGGACATCAGCGACCTCGCCGCCATCGGCGCCGCCCTCGCCAAGGTCGCCGCGGCCGAGGGCGAAATTGAAGTAGCTGTCGCTGCCGCCCGGGCGAACGGTCGTAGCTGGCCGCGGATCGCCCTCGTGCTCGGCATCAGCAAGCAAGCAGCCCAACAGCGCTACGGCGCCGCCGAAGTCGCGCCGGCCGACCCACGACAGCAGCTCAGCGCGTTCGGCCGCGACCGGGCCGCCACGCGGCGAGCGTCGACGGCATCAAGTCCGGCACGTGGACGCAACCGCGCTCGCCCGTCGTGACGCCGCCGATCGATCTTCGTAGCCTTGCCGGTCTGCTGAGCTACTCCCGCCGCTCCTCACGGATCGGCAGGACGTCGCGCGGGATCTCGTCGGCGGTGCACGGGTGCTCGCCGACGGTGAATGAGCCTCGATAGCCGAAGAGGGGACCGAGCAGCTTGTTGGCGACGTGAACGTCGATGCGGAAGCACTCGGCGGTCTCGTCCCACCATTCGCGCACGTTGGCGACGCCAGAGAAGAGCAGCGGAAAGCGGAACGCGAGCGGCCCTTCGTAGAAGCGTTGCTCGCCGCTGCGGAGGCACATAGCGCCGTCGGGGTCGACCCAGCAGTCCAGGTCGACGGCGAGGTGCTGGTGGGTGCCGAGGTAGTCGACGATCGTGTCGCGGTGCTTGCTGCGGATCATGGTGGCGTCGAAGGCGCGGGTGCGGCTCGGGAAGTTGAACCGGCGGCACCAGGTGACGGTCTCCCGGCCGAAGCGGTCGACGTAGGCGTAGTTGGCGATCGTGAACGGGACGCGGGTTCCCCGGCTCGGGAACAGCACCCGGCGGGTCGATCCGAGGAGAAGGAACGGCAGGGTCCACCACGGTCCCCGCCAGACCTCGTCCATGACGCCGCGGCCGATCTGACAGGTCTCCTCGATTGACGAGAACCCGAAGCGCCACTGCATCTTCGGGTGGAGGCGGTCGAAGTCGTCGCCGAGGACCTGGCGGTAGATCGAGGTCATGGAAGTTCCTCCACGGCGGGTTGGTGGTCGGGGGAGTGACGGAGCGGACGCAGGCCGCTCGGGCGCCCGTCGTTGGTTGCCAGCGCGACGCCGGCGAGCGCGGCGACCCCGAGTCCGAGGGAGGCCGGGTTGAAGGCCTTGGTCAGGATCGACCGGTCGGCCTTGGCTGCGCCCATCGCGAGCGATGGGCATAGCTGCGAGGGCGATGACGAACGGCCAACGCTTCTTGGAGGCCGCGACGGTGGCGACCGCGAAGCCGGCTTCGATGGCGCCGACGGCTTGCACGATGCGGCGGGCCCGACCTCGTGGCATGCCGAGGCCCTGCCAGATGGCGACCTCGCCCTCGTCGACCTTCCACAGCTTGGGCACGAGGCCCTGGTAGGCGAACACGCCGGCGAGCCCGGCGACGGCTGTGGCGTGGGCGATCGCCTGGTCGCGTGAGCGTTCGGGGGGCGTGCCGTCCTCGAGCCAGAGGCGAAGGCGGTCGAAGCTCCACGCGGTGGCCCACCCGAAGACGGGCCGGAAGAGCCAGCGGTCGACGAGCTCGCCGAGGCGACCCCAGCGGGGCCGGTAGTCGAAGCGGGTCAGGAATCGCACGCCATCCTCGGTGGGATGTATCGCCAATAGCCGGCCCCGGCGTCGATGATCGAGCGACGGTCCGAGGCCCAGAACTTGAGCCCGGACCAGCGCGTGCCGTCGGGCCGGTTGCGGTCGCCGAGGGATTGGCCGCAGCCGCTGACGGTGACGCCGGGGGCGACGGTGGTGGCGTAGGTGAACCGCTGCGGCTCGCCATCGACTCGCGGCAGGTACGTGATGCCGCCGAAGCGGACGTCCCACCGCTGGTGTGCGTCCGGCTTTTGCGTGGCCTCCCAGACGTCGTCGATCGACGTCCGGATCCGGGACTCGACGTAGATCGGCCGCCGCTTGCGCTGCTTCGTGATCGGCGTCATCGCTCGATCAGCTCCCCGAGCCGCTCGCGGCCGAGCCGAGCGACGCTGGCATCGAGCGCAGCTGCGAGTACCTGGCGGGCGGTGGCCTGCAGTTGGGCGAGGGTGCCGGCCAGCTCGCGTGCCTCGTCGGTGTCGAGTCCCTGTTGCCAGTCAGCGGGTGCCAGGCGCGTCTCGAAGAGGGTGACGAAGCGCGCGGCGACGTCGTCGGTGTGCGCGACGAGCGCCTCCCATTCGTCGAGGATCACGTCAGCGGGGATGCCGAGGCGCGCCAGCGCAGAGCCGCTCTCGAGGAAGCGGCGGTCGGTGACACGGACCTTGCCGTTGTCGGTGAGCTGCACCAGGCCGAGCGCCGCCGCCCGTTGCATCAGCTCGGGTGTCATAGACCCGTCCGGGAACTGCTCGAGCAGCTCGAGCGGATCGAGCACGATTGCGTGCACGTCGCCGATGAGCGCGTCGAGCTCGGCTTCGACGCCGATGACGGCGTCGAGGCTTCGTCCCTGCTCCCACTGCTCGAGCAGGTTGGCGATGCCGGCGAGGGAGTAGCCCTCTCCCTGGAGGCGGGCGATCAGCCGCAGACGGCTGAGGTGGGTGTCGTCGTACCAGCCGGTCCGTCCCTCCAGGCGGGGCGGGGCCAGCAGGCCCTTGTTCTGGTAGAGGCGCACGGTGGTCGACGCCACACCTGCATTCCGTGCCAGGTCGTCGAGGCGGTACTCGGTTCCCACGGCGTTCCTCCCATCCGCTTGCAGTTAGTACGTGAGTAAATGATAGCGTATCAATCATGAGCGAACAAGACCCTCGTCTGCGCCGGGCAATCCGGGGCACGATCCACCGCCGGCTCCTGATCAACGCGTTGGTCGATCCAGACGAGGCGGCGCACCACCTCCCCGGCGGATTGCGGCCGCACGTGAGCGGCGAAGGAACCGTCGTCGGGTGCTGCCTGCTGTCCATCGACTCGATCCGACCCGCCGGCATCCCGGCCAGGTTCGGTTCGCGCCTGCGCGCCGCCGCGCACCGGATCTCGGTCGAGTGGGACGACGACGCCGGCACCAGCGTCGGTGTGTACGTGCCCGTCCGGCACACCGATTCCCGCCCGGCGAGGATGCTCGGTGGTCGCTGGTTTCCTGGCGTCCACCGTCGCGCAACCATCGAAGTCGCCGAGAACGAGCAGTGCCTCGACTGGCTCGTCGAGCCCCAAGAGGATGCGGACCGGTTCGGCATCCATGTGGCGGCTTCGATCCCATCGACGGCGCCGGTGTCGCCGGGCGAGCCGATCGGCGGAACCTGCCTGGCTGCGGCGGTTGGTCTCTCGCCGGACCATCGGGGTGTGCTCGAGGCTGCGCGCATGGACCCCGACCATCGGGTCGCCCAGCTGGTCGAGATCGACCGCATCGACTCGCAGTTCCTCGCCGGCTTCGTCAGCGCCCGACCAGCGCCCTCCTACCTCATGCGAGACGTCGATGTCAGGTGGACCCCAGCGCGGGCGCCTCGCATCCGGGCGCACGAGGTGTCGGCGTGAAGGTGGTCATCGCCGGGGGGACTGGGGTGCTCGGGCGCCGGCTTGCCGGCGACTTCGCCGACCACGGTGACGAGGTGGTAATCCTCACTCGGTCACCCCGCTCTGACGTCACCCACCGGCAGGTCCAGTGGGACGGGCGCACTGTCGGACCATGGTCCGCCGAACTCGAGGACGCGATCGTTGTAAATCTCGCCGGGGAGCTCGTCGACCGCCGGCCGACCCCCCAGAACGTTGCTCTGCTCCGGGCTTCACGGGTCGAGCCGACGCGGGCGCTGGTGGCCGCAGCGTCGGGGCTCGTCCGCCCGCCGGCGCTGTGGCTGCAGATGTCCACGCTCGCGATCTACGGCGACGCTGGGCCGGACCTCGTCGACGAAGTGCATCCTGTCGCCGATGGGCCACCGCAGATGGCCGGTGTGGCCGTCCCGTGGGAACACGCCGTTCAAGGGGTCGCCGCCGAGCGGCTCGTCGTCATGCGCACAGGGATCGTTCTCGACCGAGACACACCAGCCGTCGACCGGCTCGCACGGCTCACCAAGCTCTTCCTCGGGGGCCGCATCAGCACCGGCGAGCAGTGGATCAGCTGGGTCCACGCGACCGACTTCCGACGCGCGGTCGCCTTCATCCGCGAACACGACGACCTCGACGGCGTCGTCCACCTCACGTCGCCCCACCCCATCCAGAACCGCGACATGATGGCTTCGCTCCGCCAGGCGCTCCACCGCCCGTGGTCGCCGCCGACGCCGAAGCCGCTGGTTCACCTCGGCGCCTTGTTCATGCGCACCGATCCCGCCCTCGCGCTCACCGGCCGTCGATGCGTCCCCCGTCGCCTCGCCGAGGCCGGGTTCGAGTTCCAGTACCCGACCTTCGATGCAGCGCTCGCCGAACTCATCGGCAGGACCGCGACATGACCATCGAGTTCGCGCACGTCACGACCATCGAGGCGCCGATCGACGCCGTCTTCGACCTCTCCCTCGACATCGACGCCCACCTCGCCTCGATGGCCGAGTCCGGTGAGCGCGCGGTGGCCGGCACCACCACCGGGTTGATCGGCCTCGGCGAGACGGTGACGTGGCGCGCCCGACACTTCGGCATTCCCTTCACCATGACCAGCAAGGTGACCGAGTGGGACAGGCCTCGCCGCTTCGTCGACGAGCAGCTCAAGGGGCCGTTTCGACGATTCCACCACGAGCACGTCTTCGACTCTGCCGACGGCGTCACCACGATGACGGATCGCATTCGCTTCGACGCGCCCCTCGGACCACTGGGGCGTCTCGTCGAGACGCTCGTGCTCGGGCGCTACCTCCACAAGCTGATCGACGAGCGCGGTCAGTACCTCAAGGCCACAGCCGAGCGGGGTTGCTGACCACGGCCGCAGCCGCCCCCACGGGCAGCTGGCAGCCCGACTCTCATGGGTTTGACGAGCTTCTCGTGTTCGCCGCACCCCACGGTGGCACGGATCGAACGTCGCAGCCCGCTCTCAGCTCTCTTGCCTTGTCGAGCCGGTGCCAAGCGGACGTCAAGCCGAATGCCCCGTCCGCACGGCTCGATCTCGCTTCCTCATCGTCGGGAGTGGTGCATTGCGCGGTCCTACAGCGACAGCTCGATGCCGAGCTCTCGCTGAGGGACCTCGCGCTCCGGTAAGCGGCCGAGGGTGCGGTTGAGGTCGGTGACGGCGCCCCGGGCGGCCTGGTGGCTTGACACGTACGCGTCAACCTCGAGATAGCCGCGTGGTTCGGGTTCGAGGAGGTCGCTGCCGTGGTAGTCGTAGGCTTCCCGGTGCTGGGCGACCTGGCCGGCCGCTTCCTTCCACGCCGACAGCTCTGATGCTCGGGCCGGGACGGGGCCGAGGTGCTCGACGAGGAACGCCGGCGCGATCGCCGCCAGGCGTTCGCCTCGGCCCAGCACGTCGTCAGCGAGGCGGTGCTGCACGATGGCTTGCTCGGCGAGGAGCTCGGGGCGTCGTTGGGCGACGGCGTGGGCCTGGCTGAACGCCTTGACCGCTCGGGCCTCGAGTCCTTCGGCTTCGCGGAGTCGGGGGCCTTCCTGCTCGAGGGTTCGTGGGATCCAGTTGATCTCGTTGCGGGCGGTGGTGAGCTCGTGGGCGTGACGGCGCCGGAGGAGCGGGCGGTCGTAGGTCTCGATCGTCGCTCGGGCCCGTTGGAGCCGACCCTCGAGGTCGGCGATCCGCTCGGCGATCGCCTCCCGATCGTGGCCGGCGCGGATGACCCAGCGGCGGGCGTCGTCGACGCCGCTGGTGCCGAATCGGATCAGCCGGTCGAGCTCGTCGCGTCGTTCCAGCAGCTCCCGCAGTTGCGACGACCGGGTGAGGTCGCGGCCGTCGTTGTCGGTGGTTCCGACGGTCTCGGGCCGGCGGAGGTCCTCTCGGACGGCGATGGCGGGCCGGTCGATCCAGTTGCGGCTGAGGGCCTCGGTGAGCACGTCGGCGGCGGTCTCCTCGCCGGTCGTGGCCACGAAGGCTTCGTTGGAGTGCCGTCCACGGGTGAGGGGGACATAGATGCCGCGGGCGTCGATGGGGCCGTCGAGGTAGAGGTAGGAGCGGTCGACGGTCCGGCCTTGGTTGGCATGGCTGGTCTCGGCGTAGGCCAGCTCGACGTGCTCGGCGACGTACACGGCGGGAAGGCGCACCGATCCGGTCCGGCCCTGGACGAGCAGCGTGCCGTCGTGCTCGACGGTGTCGATGGTCCAGTGGTCGCGGTTCTTGACCATGAGGTGCCGGTCGGTCACCAGTTGGCGGTCGTTCTTGCGGGTGGCGATCCGGTCGCCGGGGAGAAGCCGGTAAGGGCCGACCTGCAGGGACGGGGCCGCGGGGTCGAGTTCGCCGGCCTCGATGCGTCGCTGCTGGGCCTCGAGGTTCAACTCGACGATCGCGGCGGTGGTCGGGGCCATGAGCGCGGCGCGCTCGCCGGCGTGG
This sequence comes from Acidimicrobiia bacterium, assembly GCA_013694495.1. GTDB lineage: Bacteria > Actinomycetota > Acidimicrobiia > Acidimicrobiales > JACDCH01 > JACDCH01. Next base: position 12,472 of record JACDCH010000246.1, read on the forward strand.
GTGGCGGTCCACCAGGCGTCGACGACGGCGGTGCGCATCCGATTGGCGGTGCCGCCGTGGAGGCGGTCGTGGCGGTCGTAGAGGTCGATGACGGTCGTGTCGCCTCGGCGTAGCCGGAGGCTGGCGTCGGCTTCCCATGGGGCGTCGAAGCGGTGGACTCGTTCGAGTTCGATGGCGCCGAAGGTGTCGACGAGGTGGCCGAACATGCCACCTCGTCCGATGGCGGAGAACTGGAGGGGGTCTCCGATGAGGGCGAGCCGCCAGCCCCGCCGGCCGGCGAGGTCGACCAGTTCGGCGAGTCGTGGGGTGGGGACCATGGCCGCTTCGTCGAGGATGATGGTGGCGCCGGGGGGTAGGTCGTAGCGGTGGTCGGGCGGACGGGTGAGGGTGTGCTCGACGAGGAGCTTGTCGAGGGTGTCGGCGTCGACGCCGGCGTCGGTGGCGAGGACCTCCGCCGCGGTGGCGGAGGGGGCGACGCCGAAGACGGCTCGTCCTTGGCTACGGAGGTGCTCGACGGCGGGGGCGATGGCGGAGGTCTTGCCGGTCCCGGCGGGCCCGACGGCGAGGACGAGCTGGCGGTCTCCGGCCATCGCGCCGGCGAGCTCTTGCTGGGGACCTTCGAGCGTGTCGGCGGCAGCGACGCGGGTGTCGGCTCCGCCCATGCCGATGCGTTGTTCGAGGAGGGCGAGGAGTCGTTCTTCCTCGGCGAGGATGCTCGGGAGGGTGAGGCTGCGATCGACGGCGGCTTCGGTGACGGGGCGGCCGTCGCGACGGAGCGGGACTCCGTCGGGGATGGGGCGGGAGAGGTCGACGTGTCGCAGCTCGATGACGCGGCCGGCGAGGTCGTCGAGCCAAGGAGCCAGCTGAGCGGCAGGTATCGCGACCAGGGTGGGGACGGCCCCGGCGAGCTCGCGGACCAGTTCGGCGGGCCGCCAGGTCGACTGGCGTGCTGTCAGCTCTTCGAGGGCGCGCTCGACGACCCGCGTCTCGATCGAGTCGTCGACGGTGAGCAGGGTCGCGGTGCGAGCGAGGGCGGTGCCGACGAGCTGCTCTGGCGCATGGCCGAGGTTCGCGAGGCGCTCTCGCCATTCGGTGTCGAGGGTCGGTAGTTCGGTGGCGGTCTTGGCGGGTCGGCTGTCGAGCACGGCCTCGCGTTCGAGGCGCCAGCGTTCCTGGGGGGTGGGTGCTCGTTCCATGGTGTCCTGGAACCGGTCGAGCTTCTCGGCGATGCGGGCCTCGACTTGGCGGGTGCGGGTGGAGAACTCGGCGAGCACGGCCGCGGGGATTTCGGCGATCTCGGCGATGCCGTTGGCCGGCTCGACCCACCGGACACCGAGGCGGGCGCTGAGCTCGGCGCGGAGACCGGCGTGGTAGAGGCGGGAGAGGGTCTGCTGGTCTCGTTTGATGGTGCGGGCGTCGAGGGCCAGCCACCGCCCGTCGGGGGCGAGGACGCGATTGGGGATGACGACGTGGGTGTGCAGCTGGGGGTCGATGGCCCGGCTGCTGTGCTGGCGGAACAGCGCGGCGATGATCCCGTCGCCGTCGAACGTGCAGACCTGCCCGGCGACGCGGTAGCGGACCTGGGCGTGGGTCTCGATCCAGTCGACGACGGCACCGACCGCGGCGTCATGCGCAGCGAGGACCTCGGCTCGCTGGCCGACGTCGCCGAACGCGAACAGGATCGATACCGATTTCGGGGCCGAGCAGGTGACGTCGAACCCGCGGGTGGTCCGTTCGGTGTGGAGTGATCCGAGGAGCTCGCCGGTGCGGGGGTCGACGCCGGCCATCAGGTCGAGGAAGTCGTCTTCGTCGATGGCGCGGTCGAGGCCGAGGGCCTGGGCGCCGGCGCCTCGCCAGACGCCGGGCGGTTCGCCGCGGTCGAGGTAGTAGTCGAGGTTCGCCTCGACGTAGTAACGGCCGGCGTCGGCACCCTTGAGGGTGGTGGTGCGGGCGGTCATCGTGGGTCCCGGCACGAGCGCGTGCACTCGTCTGTGATCAGTTGCGACAGGGGACCAATGGAGGGTGCTCTCATCGGAGGGCGCCGGGGTTCAGGCGGTCCGGTCAACGAGGACGCGGGCGATGCCGCTGTCGTCGAGGAGGAGCCGGTACCGGGGAGAAGCGAACGTGGCGGTCGGATGGGAGGGCACGGGGACGACGACGCCGGCCCGGATGAGCTGGCGCAGGCGCCGATGGACAGAATCCTTGGACAGGAACTCGAGGCGCTCGGCGATCTCGCGGGTGCTCGCGGCGGCGATCAGTGCGCCGTCGACCTCGTCGGCCGCCACGATGAGGTCCTGCAGCACGGCGAGGGCCTGGGGCCCGTGCTCACGAAGGAACCGCAGAGCTTGCGGGTAGCGGTGCTCGATCCGGACCTCAGGCAGCATCGGTGCCGCCCAGGTCCTCGGCATCGATCAGGGCCATGCGGAGCAGCGCCGCGGTTGGGATTCGTAGGCAACGACCGAAGCGGACGACCGGGATGCCTTCCTTGCCGCCGGTCTCGCGCCACAGGCGCGTCTGCTCGTACAGCTGTGACCGACCCAACTGGGTCAGCTCCTGCGCCTGCTCCACCCGCAGGAAGGGCGGAAGGTCTTCGAGTCGCATCGCCACCTCCGGCGAGCCAAGGTTTCCCCTAGCGTAATCAGTCATAACATGATGAGATGTTCGGGCGGAAGTGGCAACACGAGACAGCCGATGGCCTGTCTCCCATCTGAGACGGAGCCGGCATGGCGAGGGCGAAGCCCCAGGGCGAGCAACGCGAGCAACGATGGACGGCGAGTCAGGTCGTTGCCCACAACCTCACCAAGGCCCGCGAGCTGCGCCAGCTGACCCAGGCCGAGGTGGCCGAGCGCCTGAGCCGCTTCACCGGGTCGAGCTGGAGCCAGATCACCGTGGCCCAAGCTGAGGGCTCCGTGGGCGGTCAACGGGTCCGGCAGTTCACCGCCAACGAGTTGGTGGCCCTGGCCCGGACCTTCGACCTACCGGTCCTGTTCTTCTTCCTGCCCCCCGATGACGGCGTGGGCCAGCTCGTGACCGACGATGCCCCCTACGGCCTGCCCTGGGAGTACTTGATGGTGCTGCTGCTCGGAAGCCGAGAGGGCTTCGGGGTGCTCGCCGAACGTGCCGCCAACTGGGAAGCGGTCCTCGCGAAGGGCATCGACATCCCCCGGATCGACGTCCTCGCCGACGCCGAGGCGATCAGCCGAGACATCGCCGGCTCCCTCCAACATCGGACGCCTCTGCTCCCCGAGGACGTGCTCGCCGCCGCCTTCCATGGCCTCGCCGCCCGGCGGATGCGAGGAGCCCAACGTCCCGGCGACGATCTGACAGCGTTCATCTCGAACCTTCGTGGCCTCGCCGACGCGCTGGCCGCCTTCAACAACTACCGGCCCGGAGCGTTCGTGGCCGACGACGTCGTCGCCGATGTCGCCGAGCAGCGCAAGAGCCGGGAACAACGCCGCCGGACCGCCAGTCGGCCGGCCGAGGAGGATGACGATGAGTAGACGAGCGAACGAAGCGGCGCGAGCCGGCACCACGGACGAGGCGACACCGGCCGACAGGACGGGCGTCACACGAGCGTGGAAGGCGATCGACTGATGGCCCACATCCGCAAGACCCCATCCGGCCGCTTCGAGGCCCGCTTCCGGGGCCCCGACGGCAAAGAACACGCCAAGCGCTTCGCCACCCGCCGCGACGCCCAGAGCTACCTCGACCGCCTCGGCGTCGACCGCCAGGCCGGCCGCTGGCGCGATCCGCGCGCCGGGCGGATGCTGCTCGTCGACTGGGTCGCCATCTGGCAGCCCACCACAGTCGACCTCCGTCCTTCGACCCGAGCGCGTGACGACACCTATCTGCGCAACCACGTCCTGCCGCGCTTCGGTGCGGTTCGCCTCGACGCCATCACGCCGCTCGACGTCCGCAGCTGGATCGGCGAGCTGACCGCCAAGGGCCTGGCAGCCGCGACCGTCCAGAAGGCGTACCAGATCCTCGCCAAGGTCCTCCGCTCTGCCGTCGACGCCGACCTGCTCGCCGAGACGCCGTGCCGGCGGATTCCGCTCCCCAAGGTCGAGACCGACGAGATGCAGTTCATCTCGCCCCAGGAGATCGACACCCTCAGCAACGCCATCGAGCCCCGCTACCGGGCGCTCGTCCTCTTCGACGCCTACTGCGGCCTCCGCCTCAGCGAGCTCGCCGGCCTCCGCCGCTCCGCCCTCGACATGGAGCGCGGCCGGGTCCGAGTGACCGAGAACGCCGTCGAGGTCAAGGGGACCATCGAGTGGGGCGTCCCCAAGACCCGCGCCGGTCGTCGCAATGTTCCCATGCCGAACGTAGTCGTCTCCGCCCTCGACCGACACCTCGACGAACACGTCGCTCCCGACGCGGGTGCGCTCGTGTTCGGCGGCGCCAACGGGGGAGTGCTCCGCGCCGGCTCTTGGCGCACGCGGTTCTGGAGCCCTGCCCTTCGGGCCGCCGGCCTCGACGGTCTTCGGGTCCACGACCTGCGCCACACCGCGGTTGCGCTCTGGATCGCCGCCGGAGCCAGCCCCAAGCAGATCGCCACCTGGGCCGGCCACACCAGCGTCTCGGTCGTCCTCGACCGCTACGGCCACCTCTACGAAGGCAGCGACGCAGACGTGCTGGCCCGTCTCGATTCGTTCGCCTCCGTATCAGCCGATGATGCCCCGTCACGCTGGATCCCGCGGGTTTTCCGCGGGGCGCGGGACGAATCCGAGAGGCCAGCGAACGACTCTCAAGTCGCTGACCTGGGGAAACGGAGTGGGCGTGGAGGGACTCGAACCCCCGACATCTGCCTTGTAAGAGCAGCGCTCTGACCAACTGAGCTACGCGCCCCGGGAGGCGCAGCCTAGGACCGGGGGGTCGTGAGGCCGGGAGGCGACGGGCGGGCCTGAGCGCGGGAAGCGGCCCGAAATGTGCCATTCTTCGCCCATGGGGAGGGCGAGCCGGGGGGCGCTCGGGGCGGTGGTGGCCACCCTCGCGCTGTCGGCCTGCGGGGCCCGGACCGTGCCCGGCACCGTGCCGTCGGCGTACGTCCCCGTCGCCGTCGCGATGCCGGCGCCGTCGCCCGTGCCGGCGTCGATCGCGGCGGACCTCGGGCCGCCCGTCGGCTACCCCGGCGTGTGGGCCGTCGTCATCGGGATCGACGACTACCCGGAGGGGACGCCCGACCTGCAGGGGGCCGTGGCCGACGCCGAGACGATGTTGCGGGCGCTCGACCTCGCCGGCGTGCCGCTCGACCACCGCTACGTGCTCGAAGGGTCGGCCGCCACCGGTGCGGCCATCGCCGACGCGCTGCGGTGGCTCGCCGCCATCGCCGGTCCCGACGCCACCGCGGTGCTGTCCTACGCCGGCCACACCGAGCACCTCGGCGGCTCGAGCCACGCCCTCGTCGCGGCCGACGGAGCGCGCATGTTCGACACCGAGGTGGCGGCGCTGCTCGCCCCGGTGCAGGCGAGCGCCACGTGGCTCGTGTTCGCGTCGTGCTTCGGCGGCGGGTTCTCCGAGGCCGTGGCGCCCGGGCGGGTGCTCACCGCCGCAGCCGGCCCCGACGACGTCGCCTACGAGAACACCAGGGTGAACGGCTCGTACCTCATC